>CAZRID010000301.1:0-4216 GCA_964600055.1 uncultured Acidimicrobiaceae bacterium | reverse complement strand
TCGGGTTCGGTTCGATCGCCGGAGGCATCTTCGGCGCCTGGTACACCTGGGATCAAGCAGTGGCCCAAGACGTGGTCACCCCCGACGACGCCGCCATTGCCGAGACATCGGTGAGGGGGCCCTTCACGATGTGGGCACAGGCCGACATCATCACCCACCACCAGCTCGATTCCACCGAGGGTCTGTACTACGCCCAGATGGATCGGACTATCCCGCAGCTGGATGAGAACGGCCAGGCCGTCCTCGATGAGAGCGGGGAGCAGGTCATGGTTCCCAACGAGGCGAGAGCCTCCTGGCTGACCGCCACGACCCTGACCACCGCCCTCGGGCTCGGAATCGTCTCCTACGCATTGTCGGCCTTTGCGATGGTGGTCGGGCTGACGTTGATGTTCACGGGATTCGTGTTCCTGCACATCCGCAGGAGGGCAGTCCTTCTCTAAGAATCGACACCCAGCGGATTGAATCGGGCCCCCCGAAAGGGGCCTGATTCGCGTGCCGTCGGGACGGGTTATCCCTTGCGGTCTTTTCTGAGCAGGGTCCGAACCGCGGAGTTCTTCCAGATATTGGAGAACTGGTTCCACTGTCGTTTCTTGTCGATCAGGGTGACGGTGCTCTCCACTGGCGCTTCCTCGACCCCGAAATGGGAGGCAACTCGACCCAGGGTGTGGGTCCAGATCTTGTCCTCCAGCCTCGAGGTGTACATCCGAAAACTTGCCTCGTAGAGCGGGTCATTGGCTCTGACCAGGAGGTGAATCCGGGCCACTGTTGCCGGATCATCGCTCCTATGAGGATCTGTGGCGACATCATCGCTGTCGACCTTCACAGGATCGTCCTCATGTGCGCTGAACGTGATGATCGCCGCCCACGGATGGCCCTCAGGGGTCATGTAGGACCAGGACCGATCGTCGGCATAGATCACCCGCACCCCCGATGTGATCTTGGTCGGCCCCCTCCCTCCGCCGATGACGGCCACCTCTCCAGGGGCGATCCCACCTGCCGGGGCGTAGAACTTGTTCGACGGATACCAGAACTCCCCGAAGTTGGCCTTCCAGGTGGCGATCACCTTCTCAGGCGTCGGTCCGGGGATCCGCACCTCGTAGGTCTTCTGCCACAACTGGCCAAAGCCCTGCAGCGGCCCGGTGGGGCGTCGTCCTTCCACATTTCCCTTGCGAGCACCTTCGGCGACCTCCCCGACATGGAAGACGTCGACGGGCTGTGCCCAATTCTCTGTGTCTCTCGGCTCGGTCAACTCGGTCCTTTCTCCGATAGCCCCATTCAATCGGGCTGCCGTTCCGCGATCGTTACGAACCGACCTTCTTTGTCAAGGCTGAACGGTCACCATCTGGTAACGCAATCGGGGCACAATCACATTGAATGACGGAATACGACGCAGTTGTGGTCGGGGCCGGCCCCAATGGGCTTTCCGCCGCCGCCGAGTTGACCCGTCAGGGGAGACGGGTGTTGGTCGTCGAGCAGGCCGATGTCATTGGGGGCGGCACCCGGACCGAGGAACTGACCCTCCCCGGGTTTGCCCACGACATCTGTTCGGCTATCCATCCCCTTGGGGTGGCCTCGCCCTTCTTTCGTGACCTGGGGCTGGAGGTCGACTGGGTCCATCCACCAATTCCCCTCTCCCATCCTCTCGGGAATGGCAACGCCGGAGCCCTGTTGCGAGATGTCGAGGCTACCGCCTCTCATTTCGGCCGGGATGCGGACCACTACCGACGGATCATCGGCCCGCTCGTCGAAGCGGCCGACGCAGTCATGGACGACTTTCTCGGGCCCATGACCATCATTCCCGAAAACCCGGGCAGCTTCATCAGGCTGGCGACCCGTGGCGCACTTCCGGCCTCCGTCATCGCCTCGGGTTTCTCCTCAGCCGAGGCGCGTGGTGTCCTGGCCGGTCTCGCCGCTCATGCCATCGCCCCGTTCAGCTCCCCCCTCACCGGAGGCGTGGCCCTTCTCTTCGCCGTCTCTGCGCATGCCTACGGATGGCCCATGGTGCGGGGTGGCTCGCAACGGGTCGCCGAAGCCCTGGCCAAGCTCGTTGTGGATCGGGGCGGGACCATCGAGACCGGCCGCATGATCGGCTCGCTCGAGGAGCTCCCACCTGCCCGGATGGTGCTGCTCGACGTGATGCCCAGGGCGGCGATCCGCATCGGCGGCGACCGGGTCAATCCCCGAGACCGTCGCCGTCTGTCGGCGTGGAAGAAGGGGCCGGCGGTGTTCAAGGTCGACTGGGCCCTCGACGGCCCCATCCCCTGGGTCGACGAGTGGAGCCCTCAGGCGGGGACGGTCCACGTGGGTGGGACATGGGAGCAGGTGGTTGAGGCAGAGGATCAGGTCCACGCCGGTTCGCATCCAGACCGGCCGTTCGTCCTCGTCGCGCAGCAGTCCCTGTTCGACCCGACCCGGGCCCCCGAAGGCAAACAGACCGCTTGGGCCTACTGTCACGTCCCCAACGGCTCCGACGTCGACATGACCGCTGCGATCGAGGCCCAGATCGATCGGTTCGCTCCCGGGTTCAGCGATCTGATAATCGGCCGTCACACCATGAACGCCGGGCAGTTCGAGGCGCACAACCCGAATTACATCGGCGGTGACATCGCCGGCGGGGGGTTCGGGCTGAAGAAGGTGTTCCAGCTGGGGTCGACCGCCCCCTACCGGATCGGTGACGGTCTCTTCCTCTGCTCCTCGGCGACGCCGCCGGGGGCCGGAGTGCATGGGATGTGCGGCTACTACGCCGCCCGGGCCGCCCTCAAGGGGTAAGACCCGGCGGTCGGGCGATCAGGCCCGGATCCAAACTGCGATCGTCGCCGGCTGCATCGTCTCCGAGACCACGCCCACCCAGCCCTCAACCAGATCGTCGGAGTCGACCCTTCCCTGCAACGTGCCCGAGAAGTCGTCCATCACCTTCTGGGTGTTGTAGCGGGAGCGGTTGAAGCGTCGATCCACCGCCTGTTGGATCCGGCGCCGCACGGGGTCGAACAACGCGGCCACGCCCAGGGTGGCGGCCGCCACCCCGAGGTCGCTCTCCAAAGACAGCACCTCAGTGATCAGGAGGAATCCGCCCAGGTACACCACCGCGAGCAGGCCCACCACCAGAAGATAGGACACTGTTCTCGAGACGATGCGATCGATCTCGTAGAGCCGGTATCTCAGGACCGACACGCCGATGGCGATAGGCAGTGCCAGGATGGAGAGACTCCACAAGGCCTCCCAGGCGACGGTCGGGATGGGGGTGAGGCCAGCAAGTGTTTCCTGGGCGATCATCGACACGATGACGCCCATGACTGCAAATGCAAACCATTTCAACTGGAGACGTTCGACCCCACGCGAGCGCACGAATCTGACCACAAATGAGACTGAGGCCAGGAGCAGGAACCCGAGCAGGGCCACGAATCCCACCACCGAGAGGTCCCCATACTCGGGGTTGGGCACGCCGTCGATGCCTATCGGGTTGTCCACCCACACCTCACACCCGGCGGGCCCATCACTCAGACAGAGCTCCCCGCTCACGATGTAGCTCAGACTCATAACGGCGAGGATCACACCCAGCCAACCGACCCCCCTCCACCGCGGCGACACCGGCCGGCCGGTAGGAAACCAGTACATGAGCAGGCCCACCAGAACGAACCAGGACAGCCAAACGGCGCCACCGATGGCCGCAGCAACCGCCTCCCCCCGATCGGCGAGAATGGCAGCGACCCCGGCCGCGAAGAGGGCCAGACCGGTCGCCGCCATGACCCAGCCCACCCGATTCCCGTCGGTCCGGTGCAGGATCAGTGAGCCAACAGTTGCGAACACCACGGCGGAGAGCACCAGCAGGTAGTCGAGCTGCGCCCCCTGAGCTGGGTTGACCGCGATAAAAACGAAACAACCGGCCCCGAAGAGCAGGATCAGAAGCGGCGCGAATCTGTTCAACCGGCGGGAGGTTCGTCCCTTGGCGGGGAGCTGGTCATCTCTTCGCATCGGGAGTTCGTCACCCCCTCCTCCAAACCGGGTCAGGCTCCGATCAACCCTCGACCCGTCAGATAGCGTCGAGGGCCGAAGCTTCGTTGTCGAAGATCTCGATCGCCTCGTCGAGACGGGTCAGGGAGAAGATCTGTCGATAGTGGTCGGTCAGACCGAAGGCCATCAGACGGTGACCGCTGCGTTGGGCACGGATCAGGGTGGTCACCAGCAGCCCGATCCCTCCACTGTTCATGTAGTCGAG
>CAZRID010000300.1:0-4220 GCA_964600055.1 uncultured Acidimicrobiaceae bacterium | reverse complement strand
CACGCCGAGCGAGGTTGCGACTTCACTGAGCCGGCAATCCAAAGTCCAGATCGGCACCCCTGACAAGCGGGCTGAGGCAAGAAGATGCACGTCGATCCACCCAATCCCACGACCATGTAGTCGCTCTCGCTCAACCAGCCCAAGGGCATCTGTACATCCCGCCGCCCTTCGTGAAAAGGGTCAGTCCACGTCGCGGATGGGGACCGTGCTCGAAGCGCCTACGGCGCACCGGGGACGTCTGAGATGAAGGTTGAACGGGATCGCTCTTGACACCTGGAAGCAGGAGGCAACCGAAGGTTGAGATGGCGCGGTCTGGCCCCGGACCCTCGCTATTGGGCATGCGCCTGGCTGTTTCGATTTCACGGAGTACGACCCTCGTAAGCGGGATGTAAGTGGTTCCTCATATACTGTCGCAAACACAGGAGGATCGCGTGAGCGGACGGCCAATCGGTGTTGATGTTTCGTCCAGTCGGTCTCCCCGATCCCGTTGGCTACTCGCATTGGCGGTCCTGCTGCTCGTATCGAGTTCGATTCCGGCCGTCCCGGCGTCGGCCGCGCATGGCGACAACCCGACCTCCTCAGGCGGCTTTGTCACCCGGGCCGGTTCGACCCTTCTGGTCGACGGCGACGAATTCCGTTTTACCGGGCTCAACATCTACAACACCAACAGCGACGGCCTTACCTGCGGTTCTGTGGTGGATCTCGATCAGGCGCTCGATGAGATCGGTCCCGGTAAGCGGGTGATTAGGGCGTGGTTCTTCCAGGGATTGGCGACCTCCGGCGGAGCTCGCGATTGGTCCCGGTTTGACGCCACCCTGGCAACCGCCGAGGAGCACGGGGTCAAGGTCATCCCTGTCCTCGCCAACCAGTGGGCCGATTGCGAACAAGGTTATGGCTTCAAGACCAAGTCCTGGTATGAGAACGGTTATGAGACCGTCGTTGATCCCGACGGCCTCGTTACCTATCGCGATTGGGTAGAAGAGATCGTCACTCGATACGCCGACAACCCCACAGTCGCCTTCTGGCAGCTCATCAACGAAGCCGAGATCCAAGATGTACAAGGGGGCAACTGCTCTCTGGTTACGGGCGCCGCCCTCACACTCGAGAACTGGGCAGCCGATGTGGCCGGGCTAATCAAGTCGATCGATTCAAACCACCTGGTCAGCCTCGGCACAATCGGCGGTGGTCAGTGCGGAACTCAAGGGTCCGAGTATCAGGACGTCCATGGCCTCGCCGACATCGACCTGTGCGAGTACCACGATTACGGCTCCCCCAGTGTTCCCATTCCCGGCGATCAGTTCAACGGCTTCCTGGTGAGGGTGTCCCAATGCGCGGCCCTCGACAAACCGCTCTTCGTCGGTGAGACAGGAATTATCCCCAACGACGTGGGAGGCACCCTCCAGGACCGTGCCGATGCCTTTTCCGCCAAACTCGACGCCCAGTTCGATCAGGGGATTGCCGGGTTCCTTGCCTGGGCATACACAGGTGATCCGTCGACCCTCAACAACTACGACATCGGGGCAGGAGATCCCTCCCTCGGTGTCTTGGCACTCAGCGTCACCCAACCTGATCCGCCCCCGACTCTACGTGGAGTCAACGGTTTCATCATCGGTGGATTCGAGCGGTTACCAAGCTCCTCGTGTAACCCTGACGGCTCCGGGGAGATCCACTACACGACCAGCTATCCGGTGACCGGACCGATCTCAGGCACCTACAACGAGACAGGGGTGATAACCATCGGCCCGGGAGCTGATTCGAGCGGTCGCAACCCCATCACTGCCGTCGACAGCGATTTCAGTATCGTGACTGCAAGCGGGACGGTGACGGGCACCCTCACCCTTGCTCCCCCCCGCCAATACACGCCACAGGGGTCGGCCGATTTCATGAACCGAGCGGAATGTGACACTGCCTATTACCAGATGACCACCCGCTTCGTGGCCAGTAACGCGGGTGGGGTATTCGAAGAGGGTTTCGCCAAAATGGCCGGGAGCGACACTCGTCCTCTCAACCCCCCCAACCTGGCGACGGTCGAGTTCTGGGTTTCACCCGAGGTATCGCTGCGGGCTGACTACCAGATCGACGAAAGCGGCCGGGCGGGTGACTTGGTCCGCTTTCCGGAACCGTTTGGTGGGGTCCCGCTGAC
The DNA here is from genome assembly GCA_964600055.1 of uncultured Acidimicrobiaceae bacterium. Lineage (GTDB taxonomy): Bacteria > Actinomycetota > Acidimicrobiia > Spongiisociales > ZC4RG35 > JARDZU01. Next base: position 2,077 of record CAZRID010000300.1, on the reverse strand, counting down.
GATCTTCGCCTTCCCTGCTCCGATCGACCCGATCGAGGTCAGGCTCTTTACGTCCAACGGCACCGCCCTAGCCGGCCCCGATTACACCTCGCTGGATCAGGTGGTATTGCTCCCCGAGATCTCTGAGCCGGAGCAAACTTCTTTCGAAGTGATCGTTCCCGTCATCGACGACTCGACCCTGGAAGGTACCGAGTATTTCACCGCCACCATTGAGTTGACCACCGGAGCCGCCCTGCTCGAGAACTCGACGGTGGATGCGCCGATCTTCGACAACGATTTTCAGGTCACCCTGGAGGACGTGCAGGTGACCGAAGGGGGGCCAAGCACTACAGGGGAAGTCATAGTGACGGCCATCGCCGGCGAGCCCGTGCTGGGTCCGATCTATTTGTGCCTCGAAGCCTCTCCGGGCGGCGCCCCTGCTTCTGCCACCGGAGCGGACTACATCCTCGTAGCCCTCTTCGCCAATGGTCACATGTGCCAGCCATCTCCAGGCTTTCTCACCATCGACCCACCAGGCATCGGGTTGGCGTTCAATGAGGGCGACACCCTCGCCGCCAACTCCCGGGTGAGAGTAACGGGCGACGCGCTGATCGAGTATGACGAAACCATCGAGTTGGGCCTGGCCTGGATCTGGGGCGCCACCCTGGAAGGAACCGCCACCGCCACAGTCACGATCGTTGATGACGAGGAGCACGACCTCGACAGTGACGGTGTGGACGACCGTATCACCACAGGTGTTGCGGGCGAGTTCAGCGACGGCACCACCTCTGGAACGATCGTCGACAATGGCGGACTGGACGTCCTGGTCGACGACTTGCCAGACCCGGATGGAATCCGCATCACCGTCGGGGGAACGAGCGGATCGGCGACCATCTCCATCTGCGGGTTCAACTTGAATCTCTCAGCCGGAAGCGACGCCTCCATCACCTGCGGGAGCGTGTCGGTCACGGTCGCAGCCGGCGAGGTCGTGATCCAGCTCGGCGACGGTGACGGGACCGTAACGATTCCGCAGGGTGCCGCCGCCACTGTTTCCGCCAACTCAGACGGCTCCTACACGGTTGACAACACCGGCACCGAAGACGTGATCGTCACGATCGGCGGTACCACGACCACAGTCGGAGGCCAGACTGAACAGACCTTCGTGGTGGCCCTGGCGGAACTCCGCATACTCGACGCCCAGGCAGTCGAGGGATCCCCGGTGGTCTTCACGTTGTCGCTATCGGCCCCTCAGTCCACCGACCTGGTGGTCGGCTACACCAGCGCCAACGGGAGCGCCTCCTCTCCGGCGGACTTCGCCGGTGGAAGTGGAAGCGTCACCCTTCCCGCCGGGGCGATCGATACAACCATCCCCGTTACCACCGTGAACGATCGACTGGCCGAGCCCGCCGAGACCTTCTCCCTCACGATCAACGCAACCGGTGTAACCATCGTCGACGCCACCGCCATCGGGACGATCACCCCTGACGCCGACATCTGCACAATCGTCGGTACCGGGGGACCCGATGTGCTCAGCGGAACTGCCGGTCCGGACGTCATCTGCGGTGGCGACGGTAATGACGTCATCAATGGGCTCGGTGGCAACGACACCCTGTTCGGGGAGGCCGGCGATGACGTACTCCGGGGAGGCACCGGCAACGACCAGTTCTCCGGAGGAAGTGGCGTCGACTGGGCCTCGTATTCACTGTCGACCAGACCCGTCACCGTTCGCCTCGACCTCGGCACAGCCCAGGGCGAGGGCAACGACTCCTTGGCCAGCATCGAGAACGTGTTCGGGTCGGATCTCGCCGACACCATTTGGGGCAACAACGGAGCCAACGTCGTCCAGGGCAACGGCGGCAACGACACCCTCCACGGATTGGCGGGTTCCGATCTAATGACCGGTGGAGCCGGCAACGACCGGATGTTCGGAGGAGACGGCAACGACACGATGCTGGGCGGCACCGGTAACGATCTGCTGGAAGGCGAAAACGGGAACGACACTCTCTCCGGCAACGAGGGCAGCGACCAACTCAACGGAGGTGTCGGCAACGACACGATGCTGGGCGGCACCGGTAACGATCTGCTGGAAGGCGAAAAC
>CAZRID010000299.1:0-4253 GCA_964600055.1 uncultured Acidimicrobiaceae bacterium | reverse complement strand
AGCGACCCCGATGACTCGGCGACACCGCGGCATCAATTCAGCGACGGACCACTAGCTTCTCCCGCCAGTGGAGATAGTTCACCCGACCTCGATGGATGAGGCGCTCGCCGGGCTCACAGAAGGTGTGACCCCCCTGGCCGGCGGCACCGACCTCATGGTGGAGGTCAACTTCGGGCACACCCGGCCCGAGCAGGTGGTCGCCCTGCGGCGTGTGGCCGAGCTGAAGGAATGGGAAGGCTCCCGGATCGGGGCCGGTGTCACGTGGCGACGTATCGAGAAACAGGGCCCGAAGGCGCTGGCCGAGGCGGCGCGAACTGTTGGCTCGCCCCAGATCAGAAACGCCGGGACCATCGGCGGAAACGTGGGCACCGCCAGCCCGGCTGGAGACGGCCATCCTTTTCTCGCCGCAGTGGACGCCTCGATCGAGTTGGTGTCCTCAACGGGCTCGAGGACTCTGCTGTGGAGCGACTTTTTCGTCGGGGTGAAGGAGACCGTCCGCCGCGACGACGAGCTGATCGCCGCGGTGCATCTCCCGGAGCACCTTCCCGAGAGGCAGGCCTTTGGTAAGATCGGTGTTCGCAACGCCATGGTGATCGCCACCGTCAACTGCGTGGTCGCCAGACATGATGATGGCCGTACCACCGTCGCTCTCGGCTCGGTGGCGCCGACCCCGATCCGGGCGAGCCGGGCCGAAGCCATGATCTCATCGATCTCCGTGCCCGGGGCAACCGACCTCGAGGAGTTCCAGCGTCTGGTCTCCGAGGAGGTCCGCCCCATCACCGATCACCGATCGACCGAGGAGTACCGGCGTCATGGGGCCGGTGTCCTGGCCCGTCGTCTCCTGGAGAGGTGTCTCTCGTGATCATCGGGTTCACCGTCAATGGGGAACAGGCCACGGCCAGGGTGACCCATCCCGGCAGCCTGCTCGACGTCCTCCGCGACGATCTCGGTCTTCCCGGGTCGAAGAGCGCATGTGAGCAGGGCGAATGCGGCTCATGCTCGGTGATTCTCGACGGAGAGTTGGTCTGTTCTTGCCTGGTGATGGCGGCCGATATCGAGGGCTCCGCGGTGATCACCGTCGAGGGCATTGGTAGCGAGGAATCCCTGCACCCGGTCCAAGAGGCCATGCACCGGGCTGGAGCGGTCCAATGTGGCTTCTGCACCCCCGGCATCGTGGTGGCCGCCGTCGATCTCTTCGAGGAGAACCCACATCCGAGCATCACCGAGATCAAGGAGGCTTTGGCCGGAAACATCTGCCGTTGCACGGGATATGGCGCAATAGTCCGCGCCCTCGACGGTCTTGCCACCGGAGCGGAGCAATGACCACACCCACGGCCCGACGTACGAGGGTCCCCGATGGAGCGATCGGACAGTCACCGCTCCGACCCGACGGTGTTCCCAAGCTGCGTGGCGAGTTCGAGTACGCCCAGGACTTGAGCGCTGACGGCATGCTCTGGGCGGCAACGGTCCGCAGCCCCCATGCCAGTGCCCGCATCGTTTCCATCGATGTGGCGCCCGCCCTCGCCTTGGGTGGGGTCCACGCCTGCCTCACCGCCGAGGATGTGCCGGGGCGGGCCAGCTTCGGCCTCGAACATGCGGACCAACCGGTCCTTGCCGGGGACCGGGTCAACTACTGGGGGGAGCCGGTGGCAGTGGTGGCAGCCGAGGACCCGCAGACCGCCCTCAGGGCAGCCGGGCTGGTCAAAGTTGTCTATGAGCCGGTGACACCGCTCACCGATCCCAAGAAGGCGGACGAGAGGGACGAGGTGTTCCGCCGTATGAAGATCCGCCGGGGAGACCAGGAGGCGCGGGGCTCGGTGGTGGTCGAGGGCAATTACGAGGTGGGGATGCAGGATCAGGCACCGCTGGGGACCGAGGCCGGTCTTGCCATCCCCGATGGGGAGGGTGGAGTCGACCTCTACGCGACGAGTCAGTTCGTCCACGTCGACCAGGAACAGGTGGTGGCCAGCCTCGGTCTCCGACCGGATCAGGTCCGCTCCCATCCGACCGGGATCGGTGGCGCCTTCGGGTCGAGGGAGGACGTGAACCTGCACATCCATCTCTGCATGCTGGCTTTGCACACGAGACGCCCGGTGAAGATGGTCTACCACCGCTCGGAGTCGTTTACCGGCCATGTCCACCGGCACCCGGCGTGGCTCAGGTACCGTCACGAGGCCGACGACGACGGCCGGCTGGTGAGGGTCGAGGCGAAGGTGCTCATCGACGGGGGTGCCTATGCCTCAACGACTTCCGCGGTCCTGGCCAACGCCTGCTATTTCGTGGTCGGGCCCTACCGATGCGACTCCGTTGCCGTCGACGGGGTGGGTGCCCGTACCAACAACCCGCCGTGTGGCGCGATGAGAGGCTTTGGGGCGGTGCAGGTGTGTTTCGCCCATGAAGCGCAGATGGATCGTCTCGCCGAAGCTCTGGGGATGGACCCGCTTGACTTGAGGGAGCTCAATGCACTCGAGACAGGCGATCTGATGCCGACGACCGGGCAGTTGATCGAAACCCCGCTTCCCACCCGTGAGGTTGTGGCGAGTCTCCAGGCGATGCCGATGCCGGACGAAACCCCCGGCTCACATCACAGCATGCTTCCCGGGGGCTCGGGGCTCACGACCGAGCCGCATCATGTGAGACGGGGTGTGGGCTACGCCCTTGGGATCAAGAACCTCGGATTCTCCGAGGGTTTCGACGACTACGCCCAGACCCGGGTCAAGCTCACCAGCGAAGGGGCCACGGTCGAGACCGCAGCCATAGAGGTGGGCCAGGGGCTGGTGACAGTGTTGGCCCAGATCGCCCGAACCGCCCTGGGGATCGCCAATGTGGACGTGGTCCATGTCGACACCTCAAAGATCGACTCGGCCGGTTCGACCTCGGCCTCGAGACAAACCCAGATGTCCGGTGGGGCCACCCTTGAGGCGGCAACACAGCTCCGGGAGCGTGTTCTGTCCCATTTCGAAGGGGACGATCTCGACGACGAGGGGGTGTGGCGTGGCGAGGAGCTGATCGCCACGTGGTCCGCTCTCTCCGATCAGGACTGGTCCGAGACCGTCACCTTCCGCCATCCTCCCACCACTCCACCAGACGAGAACGGTCAAGGCGTCATGCACGCCGACTTCGCCGTGGCCGGTCATCGGGCGGTGGTCGATGTCGACACAGAGCTCGGACTGGTCAAGGTGGTGCGGGTGGACACCGCCCAGGATGTGGGCCGGGCGCTCAACCCGGCCTCGATCAGGGGTCAGATCGAGGGTGGGATCCTGCAGGGTGTCGGGCTGGCCATCATGGAGGAGCTGGTTTTGGAGGACGGCGTGATACGGAACCCGAACTTCACCGACTATCTGCTCCCCACGATCCTCGATGCGCCCGATGTAGAAGCCCTGCTCATCGAACAAGACGGATCATGGGGCCCATACGGAGCCAAGGGTGTCGGGGAGCCGCCAACGATCTCCTCGACGGCGGCAATTGTGGCCGCGATTCGCGCTGCTTCGGGCAAGGATCTGCACCGGGTCCCGGTCCGGCCCCAGGACATCGCCATTTCGTGAGTCGCACGACATGAGCGATCTGATCGCCCGCTTGCCCAAGACCGAGTTGCACGTCCACATCGAGGGGACCCTGGAGCCGGAGATGATGCTCCGTCTCGCAACCCGCAACGGGCTCGTCCTCCCTTTCGAGGGTGTCGACCAGGTTCACGCGGCTTACCGGTTCACCGATCTTCAATCGTTTCTCGACATCTACTACCAGGGTGCGGAGGTCCTTTGCACCCCCGACGACTTCTACGATTTGATGAGCGCCTATCTCGACCGGGCGGCAGCCGACGGCGTTCGTCATGCAGAGATCTTCTTCGATCCCCAGTCCCACACCGGCAGGGGGATCGGGTTCGAAGTGTTCATGAGAGGTTTCCGCGACGCCATCTCCGACGGCCGGCGTCGGCTCGGGATCAGCGCCGATCTCATCATGTGCTTTCTCCGACACCTGTCGGGGGAGGAGGCGCTTGCCACGATCGAGGAAGCGGAGCCGTTTCTCGACGGGGTGATCGGGGTCGGCATCGACTCCTCGGAGCGAGACCGGCCGCCGGAGCTGTTCGAGAAGGCCTACGCCCGTGCCCGGGAGCTGGGTCTGCGCGCCGTGGCCCACGCTGGGGAGGAAGGGCCGCCCGAGTACGTTCGCGCCGCCCTCGATGTGCTCGGTGCGGAGCGGATCGATCACGGGGTGAGGAGCCTCGAGGACCCCGATCTGGTGGCCAGGCTGAG
>CAZRID010000298.1:0-4272 GCA_964600055.1 uncultured Acidimicrobiaceae bacterium | reverse complement strand
TCGCCTACATGGTCTGCGCCTCGGTCGGTATCGACACCACCGACTACAGCCTCCCGTATGTCGCCTCGTGGAGCGGCGGCGACGTCGAGAAGGTGACCACCACCGCCAATCGGGTAATCGAATGCGCCCGAGCAGTTATCGACCAGCTCGAACACCACCGTCAGCTGGAACCGGCCGCAGTCACCCCCAACTCGACCATCACTGTTGGAGGACGAAACCAGGAGATATGGGAGATGGCAATCGAACCAGCGATCCTGACTGATCGCAACGGCGACCTCGAACAGGTACTCCGATCAGCTCAAACCTTCTACCAGGAACGTCTCCACGACCGTTCCGCCGACACAGCACAGAAGTATCTGGCTCAGCGGCACATCACGGCCGAGTCGGCTCTCCAATGGCGACTCGGATACGCCCCCCAGTCTTGGGACGCCCTCACCCGACATCTGACTCGGGAAGGCTTCGGTGAAGAGCTGGTGCTTGGCGCTGGAGTGGCCGGTCGGGCCCGGAGCGGACGTCTCTACGACCTTATGCGCGGACGGCTCATCTTCCCGGTCCTCGACGCGACTGGGTCACCCCGGGGTTTCGCTGGCCGGCTTGTCGCCGGGGAGGGCCCCAAATACCTGAACGGTCCCGAAACCGCCCTCTACACCAAACGGTCGCTGCTCTACGGCCTCGATCTAGCCCAGCCCGGCATCACCAAGACTGGCCAGGCCATCGTCGTCGAGGGCTACACCGACGTGATCGCCGCCCACCGAACCGGGTTCACCAACGTCGTCGGTACTGCCGGCACGGCATTGACTGAGCAGCACCTCGACCTGCTAGCCCGGACCACCACCAATGTTGTTCTCGCCTTCGATGGAGATCCGGCTGGTCTGCAAGCAATCGAGCGAAGCGTCGGGCTACTCCGCAACACTCCACTACAGATCCGAGTAGCAGCCCTCCCCGGCGGCCACGACCCCGCCGACATACTCACCTCATCCGAACCGGACCGTTTCAACACAGCTATCGACCAGGCCCGTCCAATCGCCTGGCATCTCATCGACGCAATCCTCCAACTACACAACCTCGAAGAACTCGGAGCAGCCACCCGAGCAGTGATCTCGGCTGCTCCGCTCATCGACCCACTCAACCCCGATCGAAGGAGCGAGGCAGTCGCCTACCTGGCGAACCGGCTAGGTCACGACCCCACAGCCGTCGCCGACACAATCCAACGCTACGCCAACCGCCCCGGCCGGAGACGCGGCCAAAGCCTCAGCCGCGGCCTGGCTTAACTTTGCAGCCGTGAAAGGACTGACCTCGGGATCCCGGCCCGACCCGTGCACAATGATCTCGAGCGACTTCGGCTTTCGCATTCGCCTCGGCTCAGGTCGTGGATCGTCGCCTGGCCCGCAACCTGCTTTTGGGTGCCACTGCACTATTCGGAGTGATCGGCGCTTTGAGTTTGTTCAGCATCGAGCTTGGATTCCTGCTCGCAGCGGCCGCGGCCGCCGTTGGGGCCGCCAGGCTCTCATCGGAGAAGGGCAACCGGGACCCGAACGGCAATAAGAGCCGCTATTGCGTATTCCGTGGTGGGAGCGTTACCGCTCACATCCACTGATATGCGATGGAGAGGAGGGGCCGGAATCGGATCCGACGACGGACAGGCAGCGAATTGAGGGTGCGGCCGCTTGAACATTGTCGGTCTCGCATACGTCTTACGATTGGATTAGTTGCTGACCGGTGACCTGCATGTCGATTGACCGAGGACTCGCAATTGTCGCCTGCATGGTCTTGGTTTCCTGCGTACCCACGGTGTCCGGCGAGGTGGCAATCACGTCAACCACCGCTTCCGGTCCCAATCTTGACCTCACCGGTTCCGATCCGTTCGTGCCTCCTTCCCGAGTGTCCGGTGATCGGGCCAGCGTGGATGTGACGTTCATCGACGGTTCGACGGCCACGATCGGGTGGCCAGCCGATTTGAACTTGATGTCGCTCGGTGTGCAGGCGGAACCTACCGCCTTCCGAGAGACACCTAATGGCATCGAAGCTCGCTCGTTGGCGGTTTATCACGCCACGGTTGATTCCTTGCCACCCGAGTTCGGCCATGGGGAGCTGCTGAGTGAGTATGACGATGGGACGGGCGGCACAGTTGGCCTTTGGCAGTTCGAGGGGTGGGAGTGGGACTATCTGACGTTCCAGTTCGGGGATTGGGTCGTGTTGGTGTACGACTATTGGAACTCGGCTCGGATGTCGGAGGAGGATCGGGCGCTGTGGGCTGAAAGCCTCCACGGTGAGGAGACTCCGGACGGTTTCCTTTTGTTGGAAGCTGATCCACCGTTGGGGATCGGAGCCGCCGGCGACCAATCCGGTTTGTACGCCCCGGTCCTGGCCCTCCGGTCTCGGGATGGCTGGTTGCGGTTGAAGGTAACGGAGTGTGTCCCGGGAGAGCTAATTGGTGAGTTGAGTGACGGCGACGGCTATGCCGAGTGGTGCGACCAGTCCGGGCGGCTACTGGTCCGAGTCGAGGGAGGGACCGAAGACTTCCAGCGAGCCGTGTTTGACGGTTTGGAGATATCGGGGGTCGAATTCACGACGACCCTTGCGGCCGACCCGGTTATCCCGGTCGGCTGGGTCACGACCGACTTCGCGGTGAGCGGGGAGCGGGTGTGGCTATTGGGTCAGGAGGGCCCGATTGACCCCGGCACTGCGGGCGCCGAGATGGCAGTCGTGTTCGAGGTGGACGGCGGGGTAGCGACGAGTTGGGGCAACTACTTCGGCACTCCCAACCTGATCCACGCCACTGAGGATGGGCTGTTTGTCGCCAGGTATTCCACCGGATCGCTCGCTGCCACGAATGAGGGTGGTCCGACCCGGTGGGTGACGGTGCCGGAGCTGCCTTTCGCCTTCGGCCACCTCGCCGATGCCCGCCAGTTCGTCCCCAACGATTTGGATTCCGGGTTCGGATCGATGTGGATGCTGACCGCCCGCGGGGCAGTAGCCCGGTTCGACCCGGACGACGGGACAGTTGAGGCAGTCATTGCGTTGACGCCCCCACATCCCCAGCGTCTCGCGGTGGGCGAACTGTTGGTGTGGGTGGCTGAGGACGGTCACGGTCTCAGCTCGATCGATCCCGATACAGGTTCGGTCCAAACGATCCCCGCCGATGAACTTGGTCATTCCTCTGAGTATCTCGCAGTCCAATCCGGTCGTGTGTTCGTCGCCGGTCATCCACTAGGGACGTTCCAAGGGTCAATCCTGACCGTGATCGACGAGACCACGAGTGAGATCGTCGCCACTCGCAGCTTCGATACCCGCATCATCGAAATCGGCCGAATCGGGGGCCAGATCGGCGCCTTGACCACAGACGGGCAATTCCATGCTCTCCACACCGATGGGCTGGTAGCCGACGCAGTACCCACCGACATGGGCTCGGGCATCATCAAGGTGATAGACGGGTCCATCTGGCAGGCGAGTTTCGACGGTCGAGTCGGACTGCTCGGTCTCGAGGCAGGCGCAGACCTGGACGGCTCGATGACGGCCCGAACTCTGGACTTCGACCTTCCCGAAGGCTGGCAGGTTGCCGAGTCCTCCCTGACTCCGAATCTTGGTGATCCTCGAGAAATACTTTCGGTCGGCACGTTTCCAATGGTGGCCGGCGGTGACACCTGTGCCCAGGTGCCAGAATCCGCAATGGAAGCTCTCGGACCAGAAGATGTCTTGGTAAGCCTGCAAGAGCGGTCTCAAGTCGACGCGTCTTCGTTCGGTCCGAGGCCGGTCAGCTTCGAACCCCTCCTCGATGGCATCGATCGAGGTGACGCCTTCGAGTGCGTCGATCCGAGTGAACGCGCCGACATCGGGACTCTCCTGTGGTTGCCGTTTCGAGACGACGACCGGGGCTTCTACCTGATCGTTGTGATGGGCACCGAAGTCACCGACGAGACCCGCGATCAAACAGTGGCGATGCTCGACAGTCTCGATTTCGGAACCTGAGGACCCCATGTCGAACCGACCCCTCCGGAACCGGCAATCCGTCACCACCGAACCCGAGCGATATGCGAGGTTATGGAGCGGTCGGTGAACAGAGCGTTATCGCTCAAGAGTGGCTGACCTGGGTCGGCCATAAGGTCGTTGATCTCTTCGTCTGGCTTGTTGGAAGGCAGGGTTAGTCGGTGGGTCCCTGTGTGGTTGTCACTCCTTTAGGGAGACTTGTATTCGGGGTTATCACTCGTGGCGGGCCGGACCATCCGTCGTCGGTCCAGCCTCCGCCTATCAGGTTGGTGCCGTAGAACCAGG
>CAZRID010000297.1:0-4287 GCA_964600055.1 uncultured Acidimicrobiaceae bacterium | reverse complement strand
TCGTGTCTGACAATGCCTCCACCGATGGCACCGAGGAGACAGTCCGCGAGCTTGCTTGCCGGGACCGGCGGGTTCAATACGATCGGCACTCCGCCAGCATGGGCGCCTCGGTCAATTACAACTTCACGCTTACGGCCGCCAGCAGCGAGTACTTTATGTGGAATGCGCATGACGACCTCCGCGCCCCCTCATTTGTTGCCTCGGCCCTAAGCGCATTCGAGAATCATCCCCACGCTTCTTGTGTGTTTTCGAGGTCGCAACGCATCGATGGGAATGGCAATCGCCGCCATGTTATGATCCGGCCTGAGGGAGCTGCTGTCTGGTAAGACCGGCGTGAGGATGAGGGCGGCGATTGCCTGTAGGCATCCAGGTGTCATTATTTTCGGGCTCATGCGCCGCAGCCTCCTGTTGAACACCTGCCGGCACGGCAACTATCCAGGTGCGGACCGGGTTCTCGCCGCCGAACTTGCCGTGTTGGGGCCGTTTGTCGAGTTGCCGGATTCGCTATTCTTCAACCCAGCCATGATCGGTCAAAGCGGCAGCCAGGGAGGCGTAACACTTGAGGCGATCCCCCCGCGAAAGAGGGGATCGGCTGATCGAATCAACATACTCACCCAAGCGTCGCCATCCGGGGAAGACGATCCGGTTGGCTCGGGACGGGTCCCAATGTGACTCCTGAAGGCGGTTCTCCCGCGCTCTCTGGGCAAGGACATCCTCCAAGCGGGAACTACCGGGGTTCGGCTGATGCGGGCGCGACGAGATTCCCCGGTGGGGGCTGGTCGATGAGGCCTAGGCGTGGCCGATGGGGGGGGACAATCAAGCTTGCGACGGCAGGCGTCGCAGTGGGGTTGGTCGTATTCGGCTATCAGGCATCCTCGGTTGTCGCCGGCTCCGAGGAGGCTCCCTCCCCGGCCTGGGGAGTAGCCGAGGGGTTCGTCGTGGAACGGGATGCCGGGGGATTCGTTCTTCCCACCGCCTTGGCTTTTGTCCCCGAGCCCGGGGGGGGCTCCAACGACCCCTTGTATTTTGTGACCGAGCTACGGGGCACGATCAGGGTGGTCAGTAACGATCGGTCGATCTCGGAGTTCGCCGATCTTTCGACCTTCGCCCCACCGCAGGAGTATCCCGATCTCAGCGGCGAAGGTGGCCTGGCCGGCATCTGCCTGGATCCCGACAATGGCTACGTGTTCGTCACGTATACATACCGTGAGGAGAACGGGACATTGCGAAACGGGATGACACGTTTCGAGACCATGCCGGGAACTTTTGCGGGCGGCTTTGTTGGCTCTCTGAATCTCGATCACATCTTCGTCAATGAGATCACTGCTCTTTCTCACCAGATTGGGCCCTGCCATGTGTCGGGCGACTCGGTCTTTGTAAGCGTGGGGGATGGTGCTAACCCGACCGCCAGCCGTGACCCCGAGAGGCTGCTCGGGAAGATGGTGAGGATGACTCTCGATGGCTTGCCTCACCCTGAGAACCCGCTCTACTCCCAAGGAGGAGACGCCGCCTTTTCCTGGGCATGGGGCCTTCGAAACCCGTTCAGCCTCGATGTGGTCGACGGCAAGGTTTATGTCGCTGACAACGGGCCAGCGGTGGATCGGTTTCTCTTGGTCGAGCCAGGAAATGACTATCTCTGGGACGGAACCGACTGGAGTATCGGTGCCACAGCCAAGTCGGTTTTCAGTCCGGCGATCGGGCCGGTACAGATGGAGAGGTACCCCGCGGGCTTGAGCCTGTTTCCGGAGGAGTACCAGAACAGCTTTTTCGTAGCGCTTTCCGAGGGAGGGGCGGCAGGCGTCATCCACATTCCTTATGACCCCGTTGCCGATGTGTCCTCCGGGGTAAGCGCCTACGTTGTCAGGGGACGGGCTGATTATCGGCAAGCTGCCACCGGCCTGGCCTTTGGACCGGACGCGCTCTACTTCACATCGATCCTGCCCGATGCAACGGGCACTAGTGACGTTGTCCGGCTCCGATACGATCCGGATGCCGGATACGACCACGGACTTTTTGGCGGGGAAGCAGAAGCGCTCATCGGGAAATACGGGTGTGCGTCCTGTCACCGGATAGATGGCGTAGGCGGAACGGTCGGTTCGGCTCTCGACACGAACTCGCTCGACATCCGTGTCCGCACCCGACTCGACTCACCTGAGTATCAGGAATTGGTACGAAGTCTGAACGAGCTTAACGAGGAGCCGTTCTCCTCCTGGCGAGACGAGCGGGCAGCCGTCTTGCAGGCCGAGGGCCGTTCTCGATTAGCCCTGTGGATAAGTTACAAGTTGCAGGAGCCGAGATTCGACAACCCGGATGCGCAGATGCCCCAGCTAGGGATCACCGAAGCGGAAGCCAACATCATCGCGGCTGACCTTTTGGATGTGGCGGACATACAACCCTGGTATCGACGAATTCTGGCGTCCGTGTTCGGCAATCGGAGAAATCTCATAGCGTTTGCCGCTGGTGGAGGAGCAGGCTTTGTCGTGGGCATCCTCGCCACTCTCCTGGTGCGCCGGTGGCGCAGGAAGGCAAAGCCGGCTCCGAGTGCCTGATCACTGAGCTGTCTGTTAGCCGAAGCGGGCAGACTGCTCGGCCCGCAGGTCATCATTGAGTCTGTGCAACTGACGGTGTGTGCTTACACCTGCGGGCTCTGTGTTTTCTGTCTTAGCCGTTCGTAGGGTGTTTGTCCGTCGAGGCCGCCGTGGGGCCGGTTGAAGTTGTAGAAGTCCTCCCACTCTTGCAGCTTGTCGTTGAACAGGTCGGTGTCGTCGATGACGACGCCGTCGAGCATCCGGTAGAACTCTTCCTCGTCGATGCGGTGAACCGCTCCGGGATTGTTGGAGGCTCCTGACTTTGAGAGGATTGGAGTCATGTCACGTTCTGCTTCGACCCGGTATCCGCGTGAGATGCGGGATCGGGCGGTGCGGATGGTGTTCGAACACGAGGGGGAGTTCGGCTCGCAGTGGGCGGCGATCACCTCGATCTCGTCCAAGTTGGGGATGACACCTGAGACGCTGCGACGCTGGGTGCGGGAGGCTGAGGTGGATACCGGCCAGCGGCCGGGGTTGAGCTCTGAGGAGCGGGCCCGGATCCGGGAGTTGGAACGGGAGAACCGGGAGCTGCGTCGGGCCAATGAGATCTTGAAGTCGGCTGCGGCTTTCTTCGGGGCGGAGCTCGGGCGCCATTCGATGGTGGGGGCAGGGGCGGTCGTCACCCGGGACGTCCCAGAGTTCGCCATCGTCGCCGGCGTTCCCGCCCGAGTCTTCAAGGATGTCAGGGACCGTGAGAGCCCAGCTTGACCGATATGGATCGAGCGTTACCAATCATCGTCCTGCATCGACTCGAAAGCATGGTCGTACGATCCGACGATGAAACACGACGACTGCTTGGCCAAAGTCCAGAGCTGGCCTGGTATCTCGACGTGCCGGTGACGACCCTGCAAGCATGGTGGGATGAAGGTGGACGACCCACCCGAACCTCACAGAAACCGCCGCAAGTGTTTTCTCGGCGTGGCGTATCGGAGTGAACCAGCCGCCAAGGAAGGCTGGGCGCCCGGCCAGTACCGCTCGACTCTCGAGGCAACCCGCCGCCATCTGCGGAAGCGTGGTGTGGATCTCGAACGGGTGACGCTGGTGAAAGGGTGGTTCCGTGACACGTTGACAGAGGAGACCCGGGCGGCGCTCGGGATAGGGGCGGCGAGTGTGATCATGATCGACTGCGACATCTACACGGCCTCGAAGGACGCGCTCGCCTTCTGCGCCCCTCATATCGGCCGCCATGCCATGATCTTCTTCGACGACTGGGGGTGGCCCCAGGAGAGGGGCGAGATCGGCCAGAAGGAGGCCTTCGAGGAATTCCTGGCTGCACATCGCGACATATCCGCCGAACCGATGCCGTCCTATCTGCCTCAGGCGCGCGTTTTTCTCCTGCGGCGCTTGGCCTCCTGAGGCCACTCGAACTTTAAGGCGCGACGAGAGGGCGGGTCAGCCTCCTCGACCGCGACCAGCTCGCCGAAGGCTCAGATCCAATGGAATCTCAGGTAATGGTCGCGGTTTCGTGAAGCGGCCACCCGGTGAGGAAATCCGCCGGGCCACCAAGTGGGACGTTGTTCCTCTGGCTTGGCTCCCGCGGCCAAGGCTCCGCGTCGTCGCCCGGTGGATCCAGGCCAAGACCCTCCGCAGCTCCATCTTGGACAGAAACCACCGGTAGATTGAAGAGTCGAGAGGAGCAGGTTGATGAAAGCGGTGATCATCGCAGGCGGCTTCGGTACCAGGCTGAGCGAAGAGACCA
>CAZRID010000296.1:1334-4296 GCA_964600055.1 uncultured Acidimicrobiaceae bacterium | reverse complement strand
CAGGGTGGTCGACGGGGTCGATGTCAGCATCCCGGCGCGGACCTGGGTGGGGCTGATCGGGCCCAACGGCGCCGGGAAGACGACTCTGCTCAGGGCGGTGGCAGGTCTTGTCGCCTATTCCGGCACCATCGAGATCGGGGGAGACCAAACGGTGGGGATGAGCCGGCGCCGGCTCTCCCAGCTCGTGGCCTTCCTCCCGCAGCGGCCGGTCCTGCCCGAAGGGGTGACCGTGACCGACTATGTCTCGATCGGCCGCACTCCGTACATCCCCTATTGGGGAACGGAGTCGGCCGACGACCAGGCGGTGGTGACTGAGGTGCTGGAGCGTCTCGAGCTCGAGAGTCTCGCTCATCGTCAGATCGAGTCGCTCTCAGGTGGTGAGGCGCAACGGGCAGTCCTGGCTCGAGCCCTCGCCCAGCAATCGGAGATCCTGCTGCTCGACGAGCCCACAGCGGCCCTGGACGTCGGTCATCAGCAACAGGTCCTGGAGCTGATCGATGAGTTGAGGGTCGAGCAGGGGTTAACGGTGATCACCGCCCTTCACGATCTGACGTTGGCCGGCCAGTTCGCTGAACGATTGGTGCTCCTCGATGGCGGACGAGTCGTGAGCGAGGGTCCGGCCTGGGAGGTCCTGACCGAGGAGCGCATCGAGCTGCACTATGCGGCGACCGTCCGGGTGGTGGATCAGGCCGGCGCCGGGTTGACCGTGATCCCAATCAGGGCCCATCTTCAGTCGAGCAAGCTCATCATCCCCGATGAGTGACAGGTATCCCCCATGGCGTTGAAACTCATCCTGGGTGGGGCTCGAAGCGGTAAGTCGAAGCTGGCGGGAACGCTGATGACGTCAGGCTCAGGACCGGTGACCCTGATTGCCACCGCCGAGGGCGGGGATCAGGAGATGCGGGATCGCATTCTCGAGCACCAGAGATCGCGTCCCGGCCACTGGGAGGTGATGGAGGAGCCCATCGACCTGGAGGGGGCCTTGAGAGGCGTCGATGGTGACAGTCGGGTCATCGTCGATTGCCTTACGTTGTGGGTCTCCAATCTCATGGGTCAAGGATTGGAAGACGAGGAGATCCAGAACAGGGCCCGTAGGGCGGCGGCGCTGGCCGCGGAGAGACGAACTGCCACCGTCGTGGTCAGCAACGAGGTGGGCTCGGGCATCGTCCCGATCAACGAGCTGGCCCGTCGCTATCGGGACCTGCTCGGCCGGGTCAACGCCCTCTGGGCAGACGCATCCGATCACGTGTATCTGACCGTGGCCGGAGGAGTGGTCCCGGTCCGCCGAGCGGAATCGTTGTGGGGCGATGCGACCGATGATTGACCCGGCCATCCCGTTACTGGCAGACCTGCCCAATCCCGATCTGGTGGCGGAGGCGGTGGTCCGGGCGCGGGCGGCGCAGGTTCTGCGCCCTGTCGGTGCCCTGGAGCGTCTGGATGAGATCGCCATCTGGCTCGCGGGCTGGCAGAGGACATCGACTCCCCGGGTCGATTCGGTCAACGCCGTGGTCTTCGCCGGCGACCATGGCGTTGCCGCAACCGGTGTCAGCGCCTATCCGCCCTCGATCACTGAAGCCATGTTCCGCGCCCTTCGCGAGGGCGTGGCCACTGCCAGTGTGATGTCGTCCCGCCTCGGGGTGGAGTTGTCCGTGGTCGATGTCGGGGTGGGCCGACCGACAGGTGACATCACCGTCGAGCCTGCCCTAAGCCGGACCCGATTCGAGGAGTGCTGGACTGCGGGTCGTGAAGCGGTGGCCGACATGGACCGTCCCGACCTGTTGGCGGTGGGTGAGATGGGGATCGGGAACACCACGGCAGCCGCCGCTGTGTGTGCCGGGCTGTTCGGCGGTGATGCGGAGATGTGGACCGGCCGGGGGACGGGTGTCGACGAGGATGCTCTCGAGAGGAAGAAGGCTGCGGTCGATGCCGCCCGGCTTCGGATCGAACACGCCGACCCGCTCGAGGTGCTCCGCCAGGCGGGAGGCTCGGAGTTGGTGGCGATCGCCGGAGCGGTCATCGAGGCACGCGCCCGATCGATACCGGTGGTCTTGGACGGATTTGTGGTGTCAGCGGCGTGCGCCCCCCTGGAGTTGGCCCGTCCCGGCGCCCTGGACCATACGATCGCCGGTCATTGCTCTGCCGAGCCGGGTCATCGTCTTCTCCTCGACAAGTTGGGCAAGCCCCCGATCCTCGATCTCGGGATGAGACTGGGTGAGGCCAGCGGCGCTCTGGCCGCGGTGCCTTTGATCCGACTGGCTGCGCTTTGTGTCACCGACGTCGCCACCTTCGACGAGTGGGGGCTGAGCCGGTGAGAGGTCTCGGAGCTGCGATCACCTTGCTGACGAGGATCCCGATCGGGAGCGCTGATTGGGATCGCAACGACCTCAACCGATCGGTGAAGTGGATCCCGATCGTAGGTGGGCTCATCGGCCTCGTCGTGGCTGTGGCCTACGCAGGTCTGGTCTCGGTGATGCCGGCGATTGCCGCAGCCGGACTGGCAGTGGCCCTGGGTGTGCTGGTCACCGGTGCCTTTCATGAGGATGGCCTGGCCGACACGGTGGATGGCTTCGGCGGAGGCTCCGATCGTGATGAGAAGCTGCGAATCATGAAGGACCCAGTGCACGGTACCTACGGGGTTCTGGCGCTGGTGTTCAGCGTCGTGGTGCGGGTGGGTGCCCTGGCCACCCTGGGGGCGGGCTCCGCTTTCGCCCTCCTCCCTGCGGTCCATGCCTTGAGTCGCGGGGGCGCCATCGGCCTGATGGCGGCTTTGCCCCCGGCGTCGACGGAGGGGCTCGCCGCCGCCCACTCCGAATCCGGGCTGCGGCGACAGGTGCTGACCGGGGTGCTGCTCTCGGCCCTGGTCGGCCTGGTCACGCTCGGCTGGTGGCTGGTCCCTCTTGCCTTCCTCAGCTGGCTCGGAGCCGCCGCGATCTCGCGCTCGATCGCATGGTGATCCGACGCC
>CAZRID010000296.1:0-1324 GCA_964600055.1 uncultured Acidimicrobiaceae bacterium | reverse complement strand
CTCGGAGCCGCCGCGATCGGCCTGCTCGCCCGCCGCCAGATCTCCGGATTCACCGGCGACGTGCTCGGAGCCGCCCAACAGGTCTGCGAGATCCTGCTCCTGGTTCTGGGGGCTTCCCTGGTCTCGTCCGGGCTCATTGAGTCGGTGTGGTGGCGATGAGACTCTGGTTGGTGCGGCATGGCGCAACCGAGTGGAGCGAGGCGGGCCGTCTCTGCGGCTGGACCGACATCCCATTGAGCCCGAAGGGGAGAGGACAGGCGGAACTCGTTCGGTCCCGGATCCATGGCCAAGCGTTTGAAGGGGTGTGGACGTCGGATCTGATCCGGGCTTCGGAGTTTGCCCGCTTGGTCGTGGGAGATGCCACGCCCGATGGGGGTCTCAGAGAGCTCGACTTTGGTGAGATCGAGGGCAAGAAGTGGCATGACCTGGACCAACCGACCAGAGATGCCCTTCTCCGATTCGACGGATTCGTGGCACCCGGTGGTGAGTCGGTAACAGCGCTGGAGAACCGAATCGTGGCATTCCTGTCAGGGCTGGTGGAGGGCGACCATTTGGTCTTCACCCACGGTGGGGTGGTTCGGCTCCTGACCCGATTGTCGGGCGTCGCCGCCTCGCCCGAGCCCGCCGAGCTGACGGTCGTGGAGTGGGCGACCATCGGTGCAGAATGACAGATGACAATGCGAGGCAACCGTGACTGATCCGTCTTTACCACCGACCGAAAGTCCCCCCAAGGGGAATCGCCGCGAGCCCTCGCTGCTGCTGGTCAATACCGGAGATGGCAAGGGAAAGTCGACCGCCGCGTTTGGCACTGCGATGCGTGCAGTTGCCCGCGGTTGGAAGGTCGGAGTGGTCCAGTTCCTCAAGTCGGGTGACTGGAGCGTCGGGGAGGAGAAGATCGGCCGTCAGCTCGGCATCGATTGGTGGGCGCTTGGGGATGGCTTCACCTGGGACTCCGAGAACATGGACGAGTCCGAGGCGACTGCCCGGGAGGCCTGGGCGAGGGCCAAGGAGAGGATCAACTCCGACGAGTACGACTTGCTGATCTTGGACGAGATCACCTATCCGATCAACTGGGGCTGGATCGCGGTCGAAGACGTGCTCGATGCCGTCAGCGGCCGCCCGGCCCGGCTCAACCTGATTCTGACCGGCCGTGACGCCCCGGCCGCTCTGATCGAAGTCGCCGACACGGTGACCGAGATGAAGAAGGTGAAGCATGCCTACGACCAAGGCGTGATGGCGAGAAGAGGGATCGACTACTGAGCCGTCATCCATCGTTTTCGCGCGCTGATCTCGACCTATAGGTCGAGATCAGCGCGCGAAAAGG
>CAZRID010000295.1:0-4303 GCA_964600055.1 uncultured Acidimicrobiaceae bacterium | reverse complement strand
GCCCGGCATCGAACGGGTTGGGCAGACCGGCGTAGATGGTGGCCGAGTCGTGGTAAACGGGCGACGCCTTACCGTGGCGCAACTCCTCGGCGTGGTCCACCTTGCCGCCAAGGGCGGCAGCAAGAGCCTGATGACCGAGACAGACCCCCAGGATCGGGACCTCCTCGAGCATCCCGGCAATCAGCTTCATCGACTCTCCGGCCGACTCCGGCCGTCCCGGGCCCGGGGAGACGACGAGGTGGGTCGGCTCCATTTCCTTCGCCTCCTCGAGGCTGATGCCGTCATTGGTCCGCACCACCACCTCGGCGCCCAGGATGCGAAGCGCCTGTACGACGTTGTAGGTGAACGAGTCGTAATTGTCGATGAGAAGCACCTTGCTCATAACCCGCTCGCCGCCGTCTCGAGAGCGCCACGCATGGCACCCGACTTGGACAGGACCTCTTCCCACTCCGCCGACGGGATGCTATCGGCAACGATCCCGGCACCGGCCTGGTAGGAGTATTCGCCCTCGGACATGACGATGGTCCGGATCGCGATCGCCTGATCCATGCTTCCACCGTGGCCGAAGTAGCCCACGGTCCCCGCATACAGCCCGCGAGGCACCGGCTCCAGCTCCTGGAGCAGCTCCAGAGCGCGGATCTTGGGAGCGCCGACCACCGTGCCGGCAGGAAATGCAGCGGCGAACAGATCGAAGGCATCCGCCTCGGCGTCCAAGATCCCGCTCACTCCGCTGACGAGATGGATCACGTGGCTATATCGCTCGATCGCCCGGTAGGGATCCACCTTGATCGAGCCCGGGACTGCCACCCGGCCCAGGTCGTTTCGGGCCAGGTCGACCAGCATCACATGCTCGGCCGCCTCCTTGGCGTCGCCAATCAGCTCTGTTTCGGCACGACGGTCCCGTTCCTCGTCGTTGAAGCGGGGGCGGGTGCCGGCGATCGGACGCAACTCGGCCATGGTGCCGCGCAGACGGACCAGGGCCTCCGGTGAGGAACCGATCACCTTGGTCGTTCCCAGGTCACAGAAGTACATGTACGGCGACGGGTTGAGCAGCCGGAGACCCCGGTAAACGGTGAACGGGTCCAGGTCGGACTCACCCGAGAACCTGACTGAGGGCACGATCTGATAGACGTCGCCCTCGGCGATGTGGTACCGGGACCGCTCCACTGCCGATTCGTATTGCTCCTTCACCATCGATTGCTCTGGATCGCTGAAGCCCCCGGCCCGGGACGGCACGGGAAGTCCCTTCGACAACAGCCTCATCACCTCGCGACGCAACTCGAGACGCTCGTCCTCCGTCCCGTAGTGCAACAGGGCGGCGCGACGGCTGAGGTGGTCGAACACGATGACGCTCGGCGGGCCGTAGAACTGCAACTCGGGGCCGACACTGGGCGGCGGGGTTCGGCCGGCCAAGCGATGGGCCACGCTGAATCCGACGGCACCCACCAGGCCCCCGTGGAACGGGACTGCGCCGGTCACCGGCCCCGGGGCGGGCGCGGATGCCAGGATCTTGCGCAGGCCATCCATCAAACCCTCGATCGATCCGTCGGTCTCGATCCGGCTCTCACCGGCCTCGATCGTCCAGCCATCACTCTTGACCTCCAGCCCGTCACCGAACCCGATGAAGGAGTACCGGCCGATCTGGTCACCGTGCTCGACGCTCTCGAGGAGGAAACGGGGGCCGAGAGGGCCGAGCTTCAGGTAGACCGAGGTGGGGGTGTCCAGATCGGCCGGAATGTCGAAGAGGTTGTTCATTGGGGCTCCTCTCGTGGTGTCCGGTCGATGGGCTCTCAACAAGAAAACCCATCGCCGGAGACCGGAGATGGGTTCGTCAGGGATCAGAGAGCGGGAACTATCCGACCGAAGCCACCTCCGGCGCGCGCCAAGCCCACCACCAGGTGTGCGCGGAACGCGAGGAGATCGATCGGCTCATCTCGGCCAAACGCTACGCACGGCGCCGCCGTCCGTCAAGACAACCTCCGAAATTGGGTTGGCCAGGTCCGTATGTGAGCCCTGTGGGTCCCAATTACGGTCGGGGCTGCTCAGCCCCCGACCCGGTTCATTCCGTCGAGGACCTGTTCCACCTCGGTGGGGGAAGCGGGCGGGTAGAACACCATCGTGTACAGGTCGCATCGCTCGCCGGGCGCCTCGAACCAACCTGCGACCCAGGTGCCGTCGGGATGAGGCCCGACCACTCCCCTGGTCCCGTCGATGAAGACCTCACCCCTCTCGGCCGGCCAGCCGACGGCAGGAAGCGTCCCCCGGATCAGGGCTATGGCAACGGTTTCGTCGTTGCGCCCCCAGAGGGTGGCGCTGGTCCCGGGAACCGAGGTCCACACGTCGGGCTCGATCGCGGCCGGGTCGAGCACGGCATCGCCGACTCCGACCGGCAGGAAGTCGAGCTCGTAGGGTGGCGGCGGGCACTCCACCGGTGGCTCGGTCGACGTGGTCGCCGAGACGATGGTTGTCGTGGTCGCGGTGGT
The DNA here is from genome assembly GCA_964600055.1 of uncultured Acidimicrobiaceae bacterium. Classification (GTDB taxonomy): domain Bacteria; phylum Actinomycetota; class Acidimicrobiia; order Spongiisociales; family ZC4RG35; genus JARDZU01. The sequence continues at coordinate 1,820 of CAZRID010000295.1, read as the reverse complement.
GGTCGTGGCCTCGGTCACCGGCCCGGCGCAGGCCAACACCAGCAACATAAGCAGAGGGAGAGACCTGGTCATCGACAGACGATGATATGGCGGCCTGGACGGGCGCAGGTGGCTTCACCCAATTGGCCCACCGGAGCGCCCTGGGTCATACGGGTTCCACCTCATTGTCCACCTCGAACCACACGGTTTTCCCCGAGTCGGTTGGATCAACTCCCCAGCGATCCGCCATGGCGTCGACGATGTGAAGGCCACGTCCAGTTGGTGAATTGGGCCCGTAGTCCTGCATCACGGGAGGACTCGTGCTGCGATCGGTGACCGCGACCCGGATTCCCCCCGGGAGCTCGGTGGCTCTGACCAGGAAACCAGTACCGGCATGAAGGACGGCGTTAGTCACGACTTCCGTGGTGAGGATGGCGAGTCGCTCGTGGCTCGCACCGTCCGCCCATTCCAGGGCCAGGATGAACCGACGGGCTCGAGGAACCGAGTCTGGAATCGCTTTCAACGAGATTTCCGCCCGACCGTTCATCGGCGATGAACGGTCGGGCGAACAAACGTCGCCGGTGTTGGCCCAACACCCGGTCAGGCTACCTTTTGGAGGATCCATGCCGAGTCCTGGCCGCCTCCCCCGGCGGGAGGGGAGCCGACATCTTCCGCAGCTGTGGTCCAGATGGGTATGCTGCGCCATTCGAGTGTGATCTTCGACGGGGAGTCGCCACAGAAGTCGAAGCTCTTCGCTGGAACCATCTTCCCCAAGCATCAATTCAGAAGGGCGCGCGCATGGAAGACAACATTGAGATCGATGAGCTCGGTCCGGTCGACTGGATCGTGGTGGAGTTCCCGGGAAGCCGTTTCAACGGGGAGATCGCACCGGCGTTGACCGACCTCGTAGACCGCCCGGCCTGGTCCGGGTGCTAGACCTGCTCATCATCAGGAAGGAAGCCGATGGCTCAATCGAGGGGTGCGAGCTGTCCGATCTCGATGTGGACGAGGCGGGGGCACTGCGTGGATTTGAATCGGAGATGGCGATGCTGCTCAGCGAGGACGACATGACCGCGGTCGCCGCCGCAATCGAACCAGGAAGCACGGCCGGGGTACTCGTCTACGAGAACCTCTGGGCTGCGCCGTTCGCCTCGGCAGTTCGCAGATCCGGAGGTCAGCTGGTGGCCAGTGGCCGCATCCCGATCCAAGCCCTGCTCGCTGCGGTCGAAGACGAAGAAGACGAAGAAGAAGGAGATTGACATGGGAATCGCCAGACGACGTGTTCGCCGCGCAGCGGTGATCGGGCCCGCTCCGGTGGCGCGCGCCGCCACAACCGTCGCCACGGCTGCCGTGGTAGCACACGGTGTCAACCGCCGTCGGGATCGGCGGCGCTGACGCGCTGACGTCCCGGAACGTCCAAATTCGCTAGCACCTGATCACGCTTCATCGCGACACGGCCATTCGCGACCAGTGCTGCTGCGGCCGATCCCGCCGGATCGACGTTGCATCGTCGCCACTAATCAGAGGACACCACCGATGACCCAGAACCAGACGACGGACCGCCAGGTCCTCCCGATTCCTGATCGACCCCACCAGGGATTGGTGACCTACGACGCCAAGAACCCGGACACCTCCTTTGCCCCGATCGAACCGCTAAGGCCGCCTGCGGGAGCGCCGAATGTCTTGGTTATCCTCATCGACGACGTCGGCTTCGGGGCCTCCAGCGCATTCGGTGGCCCCTGTCAGACTCCGAACGCCGAGCGCCTCGCCGCCAACGGGATCAAGTACAACCGGTTCCACACCACCGCCCTCTGCTCGCCTACCCGCCAAGCACTGCTCAC
>CAZRID010000294.1:0-4307 GCA_964600055.1 uncultured Acidimicrobiaceae bacterium | reverse complement strand
TATCGCGAGGTGATCCTCGATCATTACCGGAGCCCCCGGAACAAAGGCCATCTCGAGAGCCCGGATGCTATCGCTCAGGGAGTCAATCCCCTCTGTGGCGACGAGCTGACCATCGAGCTCAACTTCGACGGTGACACAGTCACCGAGGTTGCGATCGAGGGGCAGGGATGCTCGATCAGCCAGGCGTCGTCGTCGATGATGACCGAGGCAGTCAAGGGGAAGACCCGGTCCGAGATCGAGATGCTGACCAAACAGTTCCGCGACATGATGTCCCTCGATGGCGAGGCCGACATCGGGATCGACCCGGAGCGCCCCGGAGCCGTGCTTGGCGACCTCGAGGCACTTCAGGGGGTACGCCAATACCCGGTCCGCATCAAGTGCGCCAGTCTCGGCTGGAACGTGCTGCTCGATGCGCTGAACGGGACGCAATCTTGATTGCCGGCCGACCTTACGGTCGGACCGTCCCCCGCTTCGCAAGAGGACACCAGAGTTGTCCCCCCTTTCCGAAGGGGGACCGACTGAGCGCAGCGAAGTCGAGGGGCGTTGGCTTATCGCCTACTCCCCACCTTCCTTGAAATCGGTGAGTACTTCTTCCAGACGCTCGCCTACCGAGTTGAGACGTTCCCGGCAGAAGGCCAACAGGTCCGAGGCCCGCTTCACATCGTCGAGCAGGGTGTCGATGTCGACGTCGTCGTCCCTCAGCCGGGCGTGTATGGCACGCAGCTCCTCGAGTGCCTGCCGATAAGTCTGCTGGGCATCGGTCATAGGGCCTCTTCCACGGTCACCGCCACGGTTCCGTCGGCCATTCTCACTGCTACCCGGTCGCCTGCAGTCAGCGTTCCGGCGCTGCGAACCACACTGCCGTCGAGACGGGTGACGATGGCGAACCCACGCCTGAGGGTGGGATCGACCCCGATGGCTGAGAACATCTCGGTGAAGGACCCGAGCAGCTCACGATGACGTCTTATCGAGGAGCGGGAGGTATCGGCCACTCCGCTCTCCAGGTAGTCCAAATGATCGAGATGTCGCGCCAGGGAACCGCGAGTCTCGGCCAATTGGGAGGCGGTGTGGTCGAGATGGTTGACAGCGCTGTTCCACGCATTCAAGGAGTCCTCGCGGATCATCCTGCGGGCGGTCTCCACCCTTCGGGCATAGTCCGCCACCCTGGCGACGATCCACTCCGCTGCCGCCGTGGGGGTCTTCATCGCCACGGCCGCCGCTTCGTCGGCGACACTGTTGTCGGTCTCGTGACCGATCCCGGTGACGACCGGGACCGGCATGACGGACACCATCCTGCCCACCTCCTCGGCGTCGAAGGCCGCCAGATCGAGCTTCGACCCTCCACCCCGGACCAGTGCAACCACGTCGACCGGTTCGGAGCTGAGACGTCTCAGTGCCCTCACCAGGTCGGGAGCCGCACTTTCTCCCTGCATCGTCGCGTGAACTGTGACCACGGAGAACCGATAGCCGGGACGGTTCAGCTGATCCAGGAAGTCGGCGTGGGCTGCCGACCCGCGACTTGTCACCAACCCGATTCGCAGCGGAACCATCGGCAGCTCGAGCCGTCGGTTGGCGACCAGCGAACCGTCGGCCGCGAGACGGCGCAGGATCTCTTCACGGTCGATGGCGAGCCGCCCGGCGGTGAACACCGGGTCTACCTCCAGCAGCGTCAACTGGATCTGGGCGCGGTTCTTACGTAGACCGACAGTTCCCCTCACCCGAACTTCGATACCGCTCCGCAACGATCCCACACCCGCCGACTCCAGCGCATGATCGACGGACATCATGAGCCTGCCCGAGGAACCGACCTCGATCGCATGATCGGGCGCCTCAGGGTCAACCAGACGAAAGAAGGCAGCTCCCCGGCTGGTGCGATTGAACCCGGATACCTCACCACGGACCCATACCGGTCCCGGGACCGCCGCCGACACCGCCGAGTCCAACGTTGCCAAAAGCTCCATAACGGTCAGGGTGTAGGTCATGTCATGAGATTCCGCCCTCGGTCATCTTCTTCAGATCGAGGGCAGCATCGAGCTCCTCTGGAGTCATCAGTCCCGCCTCCAGCACCAGCTCCCGAATCGTCTTCCCGGTGGCCGCCGCCTCCTTGGCTATCCGGGCACCGGTGTCATAGCCGATGTGCGGGTTGAGGGCCGTCACGATGATGGAGTTCCTCTCCACCAGCTCCCGTGGCCGGTTGTCGTTCACCTCAATCCCGTCGATGCACCTGACGGCGAAGTTGGCCGAAGCTGTGGCCAGCAGACTCACCGATTCGAGCAGGTTGTGGGCCATCACCGGCATCATCACGTTGAGCTCGAAGTTCCCGTTGGCACCACTCCAGGTGATCGTCGCGTCGTTACCGATGACCTGGGCTGCTACCTGCATCATCATCTCCGACATCACCGGGTTGACCTTGCCCGGCATGATCGAAGACCCCGGTTGCAGGGTTGGGATCCTGATCTCGGCGATCCCGGAAGTCGGCCCGGATCCGAGGAATCGGATGTCGTTGGCAATCTTGAACAACGAGACTGCGATGGTCTTCAGCGACCCGGATGTCATGACAACTGCGTCCTTCGACCCCTGCGCCTCGAAGTGGTTCTCTGCCTCACGGAACGGATACCCGGTCCGCTCCGCCATCAGGGCGATCACGGCCGGCGCGAAGCCCTCGGGCGCATTGATGCCGGTGCCAACCGCGGTCCCACCCAGTGCCAGTTCCTCCAGCTCGGGCAAGACCTTGTCCAGGCGTTCCAGCCCCTTGCGCACCTGGGTCGCCCAACCACCGAACTCCTGGCCGAGGGTCACCGGGGTTGCATCCATGAGATGGGTCCGACCCGACTTGACCACGTCGCTGAACTCCGCCGCCTTTGCCTCGAGTGACCCGGCAAGCCCGGTCAGGGCCGGGATGAGATCTTCTCGGATCGTCGCCACCGCAGCCACATGGATTGCGGTCGGGATCACGTCGTTGGAAGACTGGCCGAAGTTCACTTGGTCGTTGGGATGGACCAGCCCGGGCTCGCCCCCCAGCATCTCGGTGGCACGGGCTGCGATCACCTCGTTGGCGTTGGTGTTGGTCGAGGTGCCCGAACCGGTCTGGAAGATGTCGAGCACGAAATGCTCGTCGAGGTTGCCCTCCACTACCTCGTCCGCGGCCTTGCGGATTGCATCGGCCTTGTCAGCCTCCAGGTGCCCGGTCTCACCGGCCACCGTGGCGGCCGACCCTTTGACCAGTCCCAGAGCTGATATGAAGCCTCGCCCGAAGCGAAGGTTGGAGATGGGGAAGTTGTCGACAGCTCGCTGTGTCGAAGCCCCGTAGTAGGCGCCGACGGGGACCTGCACCTCCCCCATCGAGTCCTTCTCAACCCTGTACTCCAAAGTCACTCCTTTTGGCCTGACGGTACTGGCCCAACCGTAATTGGGACCCACAGGGGTGCCGGGTCATATGCGGACCTGTTCAACCCAATTACGGGGGACTCAACCCAGGAGATGCCGGCCCTCGGCATAGACGGCGTCGAGACGCTGCGGAAGATCCGACTCCTCGTCGATGGCGACGGTGGCGGCGAGTAGGACCTCGATGAGGCCGTCGAAATCGTCCAGAGAGATCTCTTCCATCATCGGCCGCGCCTCACCGGAGCCCGCCTCGACCTCGTCGAGATTGCCCATGTTGTGGTAGTTCCCCAATGCCAGGCAGAGGCCTGTTGCCCGATACCCATAGACACCAATGGCCGTCGCTTCACATGATCCACCGGACATCAGCTTGCGCTGATGGCGAAGACCACTTCTGGTCACGGCGCGAGTTATCAGATTGGTCAGATGCTGGTCGAACACCGTCACCGCGTCTCCGACCCGGATCACCGGGCCTTCACCAACCGGCGCGAAGCTCGACGCCCTGGAGGCCTCGATGGACAGAAGCCGGGCATCGGTCGGGATGGTGCCGGTCTTCGCCGCATGGATCGCGCCGACAAAGCCCATCTCCTCCGCCCGGGTCAGCAGGACCCCGAAATGGCCCAGATCGGCGCGGCCCCGGGCTCGATCCAACGCGGCGAGGGCAGCCGCACAACCGGCAAGGTCATCGCATGCGGGGGCCAGCAGGTGCCCGGCTTTCGGCTTTCGTGAGGGAAACCACCACCGGGCGATCTCCCCGGGCCGGGGCTGCACACCGGCAACCCGGATCACGCCCCGACCGCTTTCGGGGTTGTACGACACCACCCGACCATTCCGTGCCTCGCCGGTGACGAACACGACGCGAGCACTCTCGAAGTACTCGGGTCTGACTCCGCCTCGAAACTCGAACGAGGCATCCTTGGCGTTGA
>CAZRID010000293.1:0-4341 GCA_964600055.1 uncultured Acidimicrobiaceae bacterium | reverse complement strand
GGAGCACCGCGCCTGATCCGACCGCCTCGAGCACCCGCATCGTGATCGGGTAGTGACGAGTGCCTCCTTCGTTGATCACGATCCGGGAGTCACCGTAGAGGTCGGCCATCTCGTCGGCCGACACCTGCTCGAGGAATCCGAGACGATCGGCAGGAAACTCTTCTTCCAACGCAGCGACCAATTGCTGACGTCTTCCATAGGGGCCGCCTGACCGCAGCTTTGCCCCGACCATGGCGACGTCATAGGTCCGATCGGTGAGCGGGCGCGAGGGGTCGAGCAGCTCGGTTGCCACCCCGAAGGGGAACCGGTGGACCGGTGCCGGTAGCCAGAAGGCGAGATGCCAGGAGTGGGCCATAAGCACGGCATCGGCCCGATACCGATCGGCCAGGCGAAGATTGGCGTGCAAGTGGTGCTCACCGTGATGGAACCAGAACAGTGTGGGGATGGCGGTGCTGCCGCTCACGTCGAGGGCGGGGTAGGGGCCTTCGACGAAGATAATGAAGGCTGTCGATGGGTCGATGCTCCCCAGGTCAATGCCCTCCGTCTCGACCCGCACCGTCGCTCCGCTCCGGCGTAAGCCCTCTTCGAGGTACTTGCCAGGGTTGATCTCACTCTTCCGGTAACAGAGGACGACCTTGCGACCGGTATGGCGCCCCGGCTCGGGCGAGTAGGGCACCCGCATGTCATCGGGCGTGTGAAATACCCCCATCCCGGCCATGGGTGAAGCCAGTTCGGGGCGGGTTGGCGCGAGGTCGATGAGATCGACGTCGTCGGCGTGCTCCATCTTTGGGCTGCGAGCAACGGCCCCGCCGGTGTCTCTCGCCGCCCGAATGGCTGCTTCGAGCGCCCTGGGGTCGGTCGGTATAAAGACCTGAGCCGCGGTGGCTGTTGCTGCACGGGCCAGGTTCTGAGTGAGCACCTCGGCCCGGTCCACTCGCCCGGGGCGCCCGTCGCGCAGTCGCTGAACGAAGGTCGGTTTCGCCTCTCGTTCCGGGACCACGACGCTCACCTGATGCCCGGCCTTCTCCAGCAGGTAGCGGGAGACACGGGCCCGGGGATCGTTGAGAGCGTCATTAGGCGCCACGAGACAGATCAACACAGCCGGAATCGTAGGTTTGCTCCGTGACTGACCGTTTCCTCCCCCAAGGGGAAGGTGGTCCGCTAGGGCCGGAGGGGGTTCTTCGAGCGGAGGGGTCGTTCAGATCCCCCCTCCCGGCTTCGCCGTACTCCCCCCTACGGGGGGAGAAACGGAAGCGACGTTTCCTCCCCTGGAGGGGGGAGGTGGCCCGCCAGGGCCGGAGGGGGATCTGGGGGCGAACTCAGCCTGAGAGCTCGACGGAGCGTTTGATGAAGGCGGCCATCTCGCCCCGGGTGACCCTGTTGGTGGGGCAGTACCTGCTGTTGGCCGGTGGGTTGCAGCCCTGGGTGACTCCCACGGCGGCGATCTTGTTGATCGCGTTCTCGAATACGGATCCCGGGTCGTCGTTGAAGAAGTCGTCGTTGGTGTTGGGCAGGGAAAGGGCACGGGCAAGCATGGCCGCCATCTCGTCGCGTCTTATGTCGCTCTCGCCGCAGTAGCTACGGGACCCACAGCCGACGGTCAGTCCCGCCGCTCGCAGACGGTTGGCTGCACCCTCGTAGAACAAGCCGTCGTCATCGTCAAAGAAGTTCGTGGAGCTCGCCGGGAGGTTGAACGCCCGTGATAGGAACACGGCCATCTCGCCTCTGGACACTCGATCGCTCGGGCAGAACCGGTGGTTCGAGGGCGGGTTGCAGCCCTCGGTGATGTCCTCTCCTGCCAGCCAGTCGATTGCGTTGGCGAACACCGAAGATGACGCGTCGATGAACCGCCTGGTCAGGATTCGGCCCGCGTTCACCCGGCCCGAATTGCTGGCGCCGGCGACGCCGAAGGGCAGGTCGACGAAAGACGTGATCCGGGCGAACAACTCCTGGTGCCCGATTCCCGGGTCATCGGAAAGGAGCAACGCGGCCACCCCAGCTACCAGCGGGGAGGAAAAGGATGTCCCGTCGATGATTCCGTAGTCGCCGTTGACACTGGTGGTGAGAATCTCGGCCCCGGGTGCCACGATGTCCACCGTGCCTGGCCCGTAGTTGCTGAATGAGGCAAGGATGTCGCTGCGGTCGCTGGCTGCCACTGTGAGGATGTTGGAGAGGGGAAATCCGCCCGGAATCAGCCGCTGACCCGACGGAAGATCGTCGAGGTCGATGCCTTCGTTGCCGGCCGCCGTCACCACCAGGATGTCATGTGATTGCGCGTAGACAATCGCATCCTCGAGGACGTCATCCTCCGAAAGCGTGGTCGACCCCAAAGAGAGATTGATGATGTCTGCACCTTGGTCGACGGCGAAGCGGATGCCCTCGGCCAGGTCCAAGCTCCAACAGGAGCCTTCGCTGCAGCTACGGATGACCATGACCTCGGCCTCCGGTGCCACCCCAGTGATGCCGAGCCCGTTGGCAGCGGCAGCGATCACCCCGGCCACGGCGGTGCCGTGGCCCTCGTTGGGAGTCATGTCGCTAGGACTCGGGTCGTTGTCGCCATCGACAAAGTCCCGCTTGGCGGGATGGATCTGGGCAACAAGATCAGGATGTGTCATGTTCACGCCGGAATCGATGACAGCGACAACGACGCCATTGCCGAGCGCCGATCCCCATGAGGTAAGGCTATCGATGTCGGCGTCGGTGGTCCCACCTTCCTGACCGGTGTTCTCGTGATGCCACTGGTCTTCGAACCCTGGATCGTCCTGCGGGGCGAAGAGCTCGTATCGCTGCTCGACAACGACCCGGGCACCGGTGGCCATGGCTATCTCGGCCACTGTTTGTTCCACAGTTCCCCGGATCGGGACTTCGATTCGTTGCCAACCGCTGGCGTTCCTGTCCGTCTCGTCGGCCGATGACAGGTCCAGCGCTGTGTCCTCGGGAACAAGGAGCCTCACCATCCCGGTCTCGACGTCCACCTGCGGCGACCAGGGCACCAGGGCTAGGGCCAGGACGGCGGCGAGGACGGTCGGCATCAGGTCAATACTCCCAGACTCTGGCGCTTTGCAGATAGATGTGGTTACCTTGTCTGAGGTCGATGACGTCCATCGCTACCTTCGCTCTTCTGGTCGCATTGCTTCCGACTGCCGCGCTCGCACCGGGAGGAAGCTTCACCGACGACGACGGAATCGTCCACGAGGGTGGCATCGAGGCGATCGCCGCCGAGCAGATAACCGTCGGTTGTAACCCACCGTTCAATGACCGGTTCTGTCCTGATCGGGTCCTCACCCGGGCCGAGATGGCAACCATGATCGCCCGTGCTCGTTCGCTTCCGGCCAGCAGCACCGATCATTTCAATGATGACAATGGCCACATTCTCGAGGGGGCGATCAACAGGATCGCCGAAGCCGGGATCACCCTTGGCTGCAATCCGCCGGCCAACGACCGGTTTTGCCCGGACCGGAACCTGACCCGGGCCGAGGCGGCCGGATTTCTGGCCAGAGCGCTGGGTCTGCCCGCATCGGGGATGAACTTCTTCGACGACGACAACGGTCACGTGCTCGAGGGGGCGATCAACAGGATCGCCGAAGCCGGGATCACTGTTGGCTGCAACCCTCCCGCCAACACGAATTTCTGCCCCAACCGCATCCTGACCAGAGCCGAGATGGCGACCATGCTCACCCGTGCCCTGCGCCTGACCTCGATGAGGCCACCAGCCCGTCCGCCACTCGACTGGAACCTGGTCGTGGGAGGCTTGAGCGGCCCGATCCAGGCTTTGGTCCCGCCCGGCGAGGATCGAATCCTGATCGCGGAGCTCGGTGGTGCCATCCGCGTGTTCGAGAACGGCGCCCTCCGCGCCCAGCCTTTCCTCGACCTCACCGACACGGTGGTGACGGGAGGTGAGAGGGGCCTTCTCTCCATCGCCATTCACCCCGACTACCCAGCCGACCGGCGGCTCTTTGCCTGGTATTCGGCGCCACTCCAGCCGGGCGGCAGTGGCAACCACACCACATACATCGTGGAGTTCGACATCGCCGCCGACCTGCAGACGGCGACATCCCCGCGAACCGTGCTCGCGGTCGACCAGCCCTTCGCCAACCACAACGGTGGCTTTCTCGACTTTGGGCCTGACGGCTACCTCTACCTCAGTCTCGGTGATGGCGGTAGCGGCAACGACCCCGGGGCGCGGGCGAGAAACCTGAACACGCTTCTGGGGAAGATGATCCGGATCAATGTCGACGGGGTGGCTCCGTATGCGATACCGGGCGACAACCCTTACGTCGGAGGGCCCGGTCGAGACGAGATCTGGGCCTCCGGTTTGCGCAATCCCTGGCGCTGGTCGAT
>CAZRID010000292.1:0-4345 GCA_964600055.1 uncultured Acidimicrobiaceae bacterium | reverse complement strand
GCCCGCCCGGGCACGTAGGGACGGATCGCTGCGATATCCGACCGAAACCGGGGCATAGGGGAACGGTACCTGGTACCTGATAACTGGGACTTGGTACTCGGCCCTTTGCTGCAGGCATTGAAGCCGCGGCGGCAGCCCCGGCCGACCGGCGTCTGTTTGCCCGAGACTGTGAGGCCGCGACACGGTCTGTGCTCACAAGCCGTGAGGGTGAGTCGAGGGCAAAGTCGGCCGGCATGAAACAGTCCGCCAGCAATGTATGGCACACTTCGAGCACAGGTTCAGGAGGCGTCGGGGTCGGTAGATCCGTAGGGTTGGGTCTACGACCGGTTGTGACCTCTCCTCACGTCCAAGGAGAATGGTGACGGCACGCAGGACAGGTCTCGGCCGGGGATTGGAGGCTCTGATCCCAAGCGAGAACGAGATGACTTCCAAGACGAGGTCGCTCCAGGTGATCGACCGCAAGGGTCGTCTGGTTGGTGACGACCCGGGCCTGGACCCGGAGCTCTACCAACAGATGTACCGCAACATGGTGCTGTCCCGTGAGTTGGACCGCCGGATGCTCGCCCTCCAGCGGCAGGGACGTATCGGGACCTACGCCATGCTCGAGGGCCAGGAAGCGGTGCAGATCGGCTCGGCTCTAGCCCTGGAGCCAGACGACTTCGTCTTCCCCTCCTATCGCGAGCACGGGGTTCAGGTGACCCGGGGCCTTCCCATCGAGGTCCTTCTCGCCTACTGGAAGGGTCTCCCCAACGCCCGATGGGACATGGAGAAGTACCGCACGGGGATCGTGGCTGTCCCCATCGCCACCCAGTTGCCCCATGCCGTCGGCTACTCGTACATGACCAAGCTCAGAGGCGAGAGCACCGTGACCGCGGTCTACTTCGGCGATGGCGCCACCTCGGAGGCCGACTTCCACTCGGGGATGAACTTCGCCGGGGTGTGGAAGACCCCCACCGTCTTCATCTGTGCCAACAATTTGTATGCCATCTCGGTGCCCTACGAGAAACAGACGGCATCGCAGACCATCGCCCAGAAGGCCCAGGCCTACGGTTTCGAGGGTCTGCGAGTAGACGGCATGGACCCGATCGCCATGTATCTGGCGACGAGGCTGGCAGTCACCCGTGCCCGCGAGGGCAGGGGCCCGACCCTGATCGAGGCCATGACCTACCGCTACGGCCCGCACGCGACGGCCGACGATCCCACCCTGTATCGAACCCGGGAAGAAGAGGAGAAATGGCGCAAGCGTGACCCGATCGAGAGACTGCGCCGATTCCTCGAAAGCCGTGGCGAATGGGACGAAGAGGTGGAAGAGAAGGTGGCCATGGAGACCTCGGACCGGGTGGCGGCCGCCATCACCGAGATCGAGGCCCAACCGGTCCCGGGTCGGGACGATGCGATCCGTCATGGTTTCGAGCGCATACCGGCCCATGTCGTCGATCAGCTTCATGCGATGCAGACCTCTCACGAGGAAGAGCCCACCCGGTTCGACCCCGATGAGATCTGGACGGTCGGCCATGACCAGCTTCCGAGCGGGCCGACCGAATCGATGACCATGGCCGAGGCGATCACTGCGGCACTCAAAGAGTCGATGGAGCGTGACTCGAGCGTGATCGTCCTGGGGGAGGACGTCGGGCTCACCGGTGGTGTCTTCCGGGTCACCGAAGGGCTCCAGGAGAGATTCGGTGAGGACCGAGTGATCGACACCCCGCTCAACGAGTCGGGCATCGTCGGCGCCGCCATCGGCATGGCCCTGGCCGGGGCAAGACCGGTCGCCGAGATCCAGTTCGACGGCTTCGTCTATCCCGCCTTCGATCAGATAGTCAGCCATCTCGGGCGCTTCCGGTTCCGCACCAGGGGCAATTCGAGTGTGCCTGTCGTGGTGCGGTTTCCCAACGGCGCCGGGATCGGTGCCCATGAACATCATTGCGATTCCCCCGAGGCCTACTTCGTTCATGCCCCCGGTCTGGTCGTGATCTGCCCTTCCACCCCGATCGAGGCCAAGGGCCTGCTCGCTGCAGCCCTGACCGGGGACGACCCGGTGATCTTTCTCGAGCCCAAGGTCCTCTATCGGGCTGGGCGAGAAGACGTCCCCGTCGAGCACTACACCCTTCCCATCGGCCGCGCCCGGGTGCGGAGAGAGGGAACCGACCTCACCCTGGTGACCTACGGCGGGATGGTTCCGATCGCCCTCGAGGCGGCATCCCGCGTCGACGAGTCGGTCGAGGTCATCGATCTCCGCACACTGTTCCCGTGGGACCGTGAGACCGTCCTCGACTCGGTGAAGAAGACGAGTCGACTGCTCCTGGTTCAGGAGCCCCAGGGCTCAGCCGGTGTTGCTGCAGAGGTGGCGGCGGTAGTCGCCGAGAAGGCCCTCTACGACCTCGACGGCCCGATCGTGAGGGTGACCGGCTTCGATGTCCCTTGGCCGCAGTTCGCCATCGAGAGACACGCCCTGATCGACGCCGACCGCATCGTCGCCGGCATCCGGAAGACGCTGAGAGGTTGAACCGGCGCCCAACCGTGGCCGTGTTCGGCTCCTCCACGACCGACCCCCATTCGATAGATTGGGACGAAGCGCAACGGGCAGGCGACCGCCTCGCCCGAGCAGGGTTCGATGTCGTCACCGGGGGATACGGTGGAACCATGGAGGCGGTCTCCAAGGGGGCTGCCGAGGCAGGGGGCCATGTGATCGGGGTGACGGCGTCCAGCCTCTTCACCGACCGGTGGGGGGCCAACCCCTATGTCCACGAGTTGGTAGAGGGCTCGAGTCTCGCGATGAGGATCGGCACGATGATGCAGCGCTCCGCGGCCACCCTCGCCCTGCCCGGCTCTATCGGGACGGCAGCCGAGCTTGTCATCGCATGGAACACCAATCACATCCTGAGACAGGACGGTGGCACGCCGATCCCCGCCACGGCGGTGGGCCCGGGGTGGAGAGCCGTCGGTCGAGCTCTGATTGACGGGGTAGGAGCATTCGAGGGGGACATCTTCTGGGCAGACACCGCCGACGATGGGGTCGATTGGATCCTGTCAGCCGTCCCCGGGTCTTCGAAAATTTCTTGACATTCGGACTGAAGCCGTATCCTCAACCGCTCAGCCCATGAGTCATCTCCGGCCGGAAGACATCGCGAGCTCCCACAAGAAATCTTCTTGCAAGAAGGGTCATCACCGATACGGCGAACCTCAAACGGTGGGGGGCGGAATCGTTCGTCAAGTGTGCGTGGCCTGCGGCGCGGTGACCATCGACCTGACAGGCGCCACCGATCACGTCGACACCTCGAGGTCCAAGACCGGAGGGGCGACGTCGTGATCAGAAGCTCAGAGCTATGAACGAGGTCAGGCTCTAAGCTGCCCGGCGTGACACGACTCGTCCGAGCCGCCGGGGGCGTCGTCTTCCGCAAGACGGCGAAAGGCAACCTCCGGGTTTTGGTCGCCCACCGTCCCCAGTACGACGACTGGTCATTGCCCAAAGGCAAGGCCGATCCGGGGGAGACCCCGGAGGTCACGGCGTTGCGAGAGGTGCTCGAAGAGACCGGCTATCACTGCCGGATCGTTGCCCCCCTCGGCACCACCAGGTATCGGATCGCGGGCGGGGTCAAGGAAGTCGACTGGTTCGGGATGAAACCCCTCCCTGACAGCCCGGGGTTCATGAAGAACTCCGAGATAGACAAGATCAAGTGGCTGTCCCGGGGCAAGACGGTGAACCTTCTCGATTACGAGCACGACCGGAACCTGGTGCTGGAGACAGATCTCAAGAACCTCTCACAGACCGGGACATTGCGCCTCCTGCGTCATACGACGGCCGGTAATCGGGCCAAATGGGCCGGGCAGGACCAGAACCGGCCCCTGACCAAGAAAGGTCGCCGTGAGGCCGAGGTCATTGCAGAGTCGCTCAGAGACGCCGGCATTGAGAGGATCCTGTCCAGCCCCTACGACCGATGCGTCCAATCTGTTGAGCACCTTTCCAAGGTCACGGGTGCCAGGATCGAGATCTCAGACGTCCTCGCCGAAGAACCGGACCTCGACGCCACCTACGCACTTGTTGACGGGCTGGTCGGCGCGAATGCCGTCATCTGCTCGCACGGCGATGTCATCCCGGCCCTCATCAATCGGATGATGTGGGCCGGGTTGAGTCTCAGCTCCCGCTTCTATTGCTCCAAGGGATCGATCTGGGAGGTCGAGGTGGACGGCGGCAAATTCACCACCGGCCACTACGTCCCGCCTCCGGAGGTGTGAGGGGTCCTGCCGCGCGAGACCTCTCAGATCCCCCCTCCCGGCTACGCCGTACTCCCCCCTACGCGGGGAGAAACCAGATCCCCCCTCCCGGCTACGCCGCACTCCCCCC
>CAZRID010000291.1:0-4364 GCA_964600055.1 uncultured Acidimicrobiaceae bacterium | reverse complement strand
ACCGAGATCGTGGACTGCGCTTCCTCCAGGCGTTCGGGGTCCAAGGGATGACCCTTTGCACTTCCTTCGTAAAGCTTCCAGAACACCTGGCAGTTCATGAAGGCCGCCTGGAAAGCACGAAGCTCGGCCTGGAAATCGGTCGACAGAGCGATCATTCGCGCAATGTCAGTCATCGCGAGGCTGTCCACCACGACCGGCGATGAGTTTCCAATTCCTGAAGGCAGACACCCGCTGCCGGAACGCTCCGCTGTTCGTAGTGCTGTGGCCCATGTAGGAGGAGAACGCCGACGTCGAACGTTCGAAGCCATATTTTCCGGCCTCCTCCATGATTAGCGCAGCCTCTGTCAGCGACGCCAGTTGACTGGAGCGGGTAAGGGCAGGAAGGGGAAACAATGCGCACGCTCGTCAGACCCAAACGCTGTCGCAGGTCAACACCGGTTTACGACGGAGTGGCTGGCATCATCCAGCTACGTACACTCGCTGGACTTCGTGATCAGGAGGTCTCTGCCACATGCCGCACATCCAGCTACCACCCGAATTGCCCGGGATCACCAGCGCCTTTGCCTTCCGTCCGGAAACGGCCAAGCCGATGCGGGAACTGGCCGAAGTCCTGCTCAGGGGACCGAACGCCCTGACCAGCGGGGAACGGGAGATGATTGCCACCTTCGTCTCCTCCCGAAACGACTGCGACTTCTGCCGGGACAGCCACCGGGCGTCGGCCGCCCATCATCTCGAAGGCAACTACGAGCTGGTCGATGCGGTGAAGGACGATTACCAGAATGCCCCGGTCTCCCCCAAGCTGAAGACCTTGCTGACGATTGCGGGGAAAGTGGCTGAAAGCGGCCGAAACGTGACCACCGCCGATGTCGAGCGGGCGCGCGCCGAAGGCGCCAGCGACGAGGAGATTCACGACACGGTGCTGATCGCGGCAGCCTTTTGCATGTACAACCGCTATGTGGACGGTCTTGCCACCTGGACCCCCACCGATCCCGAGATGTACGACGTCATGGGTCAGCGGATGGCCCACCAGGGCTACGTGCCCGCCGCGCAGGGCGCTTCGCCGTCGGGCTAAATCGGCTTGGTCGGCGGGGGAAGCGGGATACCGTCTGACCTCCCGCCCATGACTGCTCCGTCCTACCGCGCCACATTGTCCACCTACCTCGGGCCGCTGCGCGGCCGGGTCGTGGTGCTCGTCCTCCTACTGCTGGGGTCGATCGGCCTGCAACTGGTCATCCCCCTCATCATGCGCACCTTCATCGACGCCGCAGTCGCCCAGTCGGCGGTCTCGGGGATGACGACGGCGGGCATCGCCTACCTCGTCGCCGGAATCCTCAATCAATTGCTCGACGCCGGCGCCTCGTACCTCGGCACCGACATCGGATGGAGCGCAACCAACCGGCTTCGGGAGGAGCTCACCTCACATCTGTTCGGGCTCGACATGGGGTTCCACAACGACACCACACCCGGCGAGATGATCGAGCGGGTCGACGGGGACGTGACCGCCCTCTCCCAGTTCATATCCCGGTTCCTGGTCCGGCTCATCGCCGCCGGTGTCCTCCTTACCGGTGTCATCGTCGTGTGCTGGTTCCAGTCACCGGTCATGGGACTGGCCATCACGATCTACGTGATCTTGGTATTGGCGCTGCTGGTCCGGCTCCGAAAACTGGCGGTGGCCGCCGCCGAGGAGGAGCGGGAGACATCGGCCCGCCTCTACGGGTTCATCGAGGAGCGGCTGGCCGGGATCGACGACATCCGCGCCCTGGGCGCGGGGCGGTTCACCATGGTGCGCTTCGTCCCTGTGATCCGCGACTTCTTCACCCGAACTTCGACCGCGTGGCGAAAGCGGATTGTGGTCTGGGTGTCGGCCAACACCGCGTTTTGGGCCGGAGACGCCCTGGCCCTGATCATCGGCGTCTGGCTCACGGTTCAGGGCTCTATCACGGTGGGGACCGCCTATCTCATCCTCCAATACGTCCAGCTGGTCCGGAGCCCGATCGAGCAAATGACCCAGGAGCTACAGGAGTTGCAGAAGGCAGCGGGCGGGATCGTCCGCATCGACCAGCTCCGCCAATTGGGCTCGTCGATCGTCGACGGCGACGTCGATCTCCCAGAAGGCCCCCTTTCCATCGACTTCGACGACGTCTCTTTCGCCTACGAGGAGCGGGGTGTCCTCGAAAAGGTGACCTTCGGACTGGCGCCGGGGCAGTCCCTCGGCCTGCTCGGGCGCACCGGAGGTGGCAAGACGACCATTACCCGTCTCATTGCCCGGCTCTATGACCCCGATCACGGAGTGGTCAGGGTTGGAGGGCAGGATCTCCGCGACATCCGATCCCAATCCCTGCGCAAGTCGATCGGGGTTGTCACCCAGGATGTGCAGCTGTTCCGGGCCACAGTCAAGGACAACCTGACCTTCTTCGAGCCCCGATCCGACGACGAGATCCTTGCTGCCCTCGACGCAGTCGGGTTGGGGTCCTGGATCAGGGAGGTGGGTCTCGACACCGAGCTCGGCTCCGGTGGCCAGGGTCTCTCGGCCGGTGAGCAACAGCTCCTGGCCTTCGCCCGTGTCTTCCTTCAAGACCCGGGGGTGGTGATCCTCGACGAGCCGTCGTCACGTCTCGACCCCGTCACCGAGATGCTCCTGGCCACCGCCACCGAGCGGTTGTTTGCAGGTCGCACCGTGGTGATCATCGCCCACCGTCTGGAGACGGTGCGCACCGCCGATCAGATCATGGTGGTGGATGCGGGCCGGATCGTCGAGCACGGTCGACGTGAGGACCTCGCCGCCGACCACGAGAGCCGGTATGCGGCATTGCTTGCCACCGGTAGAGGCGGTCTTCTCGGGGACACCAGGCCATGAGCGTCCTCCGACTGGTTTGGGAGCTGATCCTCTATCGCCCTGGCCGGTTCTTCTTCTGCATGTTCATGTGGACCCTGGTTCACGGCTCACCCGTGCTGTTCGGCATTCTCATCGGGATGGTTTTCGACCGGTTGGCCCAGGGAAATCCTGTCGCCTCCACCGCATGGGCCCCGGCCATCGTGTTCGCGATCCTGGCGATTGGCCGCAACCTCATCATCTGGCTCGGTGACCGGGTCTGGGTCGTCCATTGGATCGAACAGACATTGCAGCTTCGACGCAACCTGCTTCGTTGGCTTCTCGAGGCCCCAGGGTCGAGAGTGATGCCCCTGGCCTCGGGCGAGGCGGTCAGCACCTTCCGCGACGATGTCGACGAGTTGCTCGAGTACCTGGAGAACTGGGTCGACATGGGCGGCCTGGTCGCATTTGGCGTGGGCTCGGTGGCCGTGATGGCGACGATCGACGCCGGCCTGACCGGTCTCCTCCTGATCCCCCTGGTCCTGACCCTCTTCATCACTCAGGCATTGAGCCCTCAGATCCGTCGGAGGAGAAGGGCGATGAGAGAGGCCACCGATAAGGTGACCGGGTTCATCGGTGAGACCTTCGCCGGGGTCCAGGCGATCAAGCTGGCCGCGGCGGAGAAGCCGATGCTGAGCCGCCTCCATCACCTCAACGAGACAAGGCACAAGGCAGCCCTCTCCGACACCGTCCTCACCGAGGTCTTGCGGGGCATCAACCGCAACATGTCGACGATCACAATCGGCATCGTCCTGCTGGTCGGGGCCGACTCGATCAACAGTGGCAGTTTCACGGTCGGGGAGCTGGCGGTGTTCCTCACCTATCTGCCCCGGCTCACCGACTACATGGCGTACGTGGGTGACATCATCGCCCAGCACCGCCGCACCGGTGTCGCCTACGAGCGTATTCGCGCACTGGCGGTCGACGCTCCGGACCCCGATCTGCTCGACCGGGCCAGGGTTCCGTTGGAGGGCGATATTCCCGAGATCAACCTGCCCGACATCGGGATCGAGCCGCTGCGACGACTTCAGGTCAGGAATCTCACCCACTGGTTCCCCGACGGCGGTGAGGGTCTGGAGGGCGTCGACCTGGTCGTCGAGAGGGGCTCGTTCACCGTGATTACCGGGAAGATCGGGTCGGGAAAGAGCACCCTGGTCCGCGCCCTGCTCGGGTTGGTCCCTGCCGAAGGCGACGTCTTCTGGAACGAGAAGCTGGTCGAGGACCCCGCGTCATTCTTCGTGCCTCCCCGATCCGCCTACACCGCCCAGATGCCCAGGCTCTTCTCCGAGTCGCTGGCCGACAACATCGCCCTTGGCCAACACGCCGCCCGGGAGCGTCTCCGTGAAGCCGTGCAACTGGCAGTGCTCGATCCGGATCTCGAGCGGCTCGAGCTGGGTGTTGACACCATGGTGGGAGCCCGCGGGGTGAAACTGTCGGGAGGCCAGGTCCAGCGCTCCGCCGCGGCCCGGATGCTGGCCACCGAGGCCGAGCT
>CAZRID010000290.1:0-4409 GCA_964600055.1 uncultured Acidimicrobiaceae bacterium | reverse complement strand
CATGAGCCAGCCCAGCCTGCTCGGTGCGATCACAGGCTGACCTCGGACCGGCTCCGTAGCCGGTGGCTGGCGACGAACGCCACGGTCGAAATGACAGACATCACTGTCACGAAGAGCCAGGCGCCCGGATAGTTGCCACGTCCGGCGAGTGACCCGACGACGAGGGGGCCGATCACGGTCCCGGTCAGGTTGCCTGAGAGCACCAGGCCCGAGGCCCGGGCCGGGAGGTTTGGGTAGCTGTGGACGACCGTGAAGAAGATGACCCCCGGCCAGCCCCAGGCCCCGAGCACGGCGATGGGCATCGCCACCAGATACATGGCCGGTGTCGAGGAGACGAGCAGAACAAAGGCGCCCACCGCACCCGCACCCGCCAACCAGGCCATCTCGGCGAACCCGATGCTCTCGTTGCGATCGACCAGCCACCCGGCTCCCAGGCGGACCAGGACTACCAGCAGGGAGCACGCGGCTAGCACCGCTCCGGCTGCTCCCTCCTCGATCCCGATGTCGACGGCGGAGGGGACGATGAACAACGAGAGACCGTTGCCGGCCATTGCCCCGGTTATCCCACCGAGTGCGAGCAGGAGCAGCGATCTCGGCGGTCGGCCGATGCGTCCTTCATTCCTCTCCGCCGCCCGCGCCATGTCGAGGTGCGGTGCCGAGATCGCAAGGGTGAGGGCGATCAGGCCGGCGAGGGCGAACACCCATCTCCACCCGAACACCAGCCCGATGACCGGCAGTGAGATGCCGGCGAGGACGCTCGCCATCGGGACCGACGCCTGTTTGGCGCCGAAGCCGAGCCCCTGACGGTGGATCGCCACCCCGTCGAAGATGGCGAGATTGGACGCCACCTGGATCAGCCCGTTGGCCAACCCCCCAACCGCGGTGGCTATCGGCAGGACCCACCAGACCGTGGCGGTCCCGGCGATGACACAGGCGGTGAGGGTCAGCACTCCCCCGATGCGAAGACTCCGACCCGGCCCAACCTTGGCCACGAGCCGTCCTGCAGGATTGGCGGCCAGCGCTGCTGCACCGAAGTACGCCGCCGTCGCCAACCCAAGCTGGCCGACCCCGAAGCCGATGTCCTTTTGCAACTGAAGGATCTGGGCGCTGACCAGGAACAGGGGAAGAAGGCAGGTGCCGGTGTAGACCACGGCCGCCAGGAGTGGTCGCCGAGAAAGCGTGGCGCGCAGTGGGTTGGTCATCCCTGTTTTGATTCCTGGAGAGCGATGCGGATCAGATGGAGGCCGGCGATGGTGGCGAAGCTCCGTACCCGCTCGTCGTCGCCGCCGAACTCGAACGCCCGGCTCGTCCTGCCGAGTGGGGTGCTCACGGTCATCTCGACCTGACGGGTGGTGCGTCGGCCGGACTCGCTGTCTTTGCCGATCGGGCCGACGACGAGGACCACATCGGCCCCGAGCGTCTGATCGTCGGTGGCCTTTCCGACGATGGTCGACCCGGCGTAGACCCGAGCCGTGACATCGGTGGCGGCGAGACGCCCTCCCACCTGGCCGAGGGTTGCCCCCTCGACCGTGGCCACCATCCAATCTTGCGCCGTCAGACGATCGATGACGATCGACTCCACCGTCTCGTCGTCGATGCCGAAGATTGCATCGCCCAATCGGGCCCGGATCTCACTCTCGATCGGCGCGATCAGGTCGTCTGCCGCCTCGCGATCGGCAGCCTTGGCACTGATCCGCACCTTGACCTCCATGTCGCTGATCAGGAAGGCCACCGACGGGTTGGTCGACGCGAAGAGGTCGTCGAGTGTCTCCGCGATCCGCGACTCGCCCATGCCCCAGGTGCGGAGCACACGACTCCGCAGCACTGTCTGGTCGCCGGCGATACTGCGGAGACGGGGGATGACCTCCCGATCGAGCATGGCGACCATCTCCACCGGGACCCCGGGCACGGCAAACATCCATTTCCCGTCGTGCTCCATCGCCACGCCGAGGGCCACTCCGTTGGCATTGGGCAAGCCTTCGGCCCCATCGGGGAGATCGGCCATGCGCAAGACTGTGTCGCTGAGCGTCCCCCGCTGGGAGCGGATCCGTTCCTCGATCCAGCCTGCGTGCTCCTGATCCCGGGTCATGGGTTGGCCCGCCACTTGTGCCATCGCCTCCCGGGTGAGGTCGTCCTGTGTGGGCCCGATACCTCCGGTCAGCACCACGGCGTCGGATCGCCCCAGGGCCAGTCGGATTGCACTCACCAGCCGGGTCAGGTTGTCGCCTACCGCCACCTGGTAGTGGGCATCGAAGCCCTCTTCGGCGAGCCGGGCACCGATGTGTGTGGCGTTGGAGTTGGTGATCTGCCCCATCAGCAACTCCGTGCCCACGGCGACTACCTCGACGATCAATTGCCCGGCTCCCAGAGGCCGAACTTCCATTCCGGGTCGGCGGGCACCATCGTCCCCTCGAACTGGCTGGCGACGCCCATCTCACGTGTGCGGGCGAGCGCATTGTGGGCCAGGGCCAATTGGTTGGGCTCCCACGTCTCGAGCGCATCTTCGATATCACCGTCGCTGCCCTCAAGCGCATCCCGCAGAGCCCAGGCATCGGCGCAGGCCTTGGCCTGCCCCGCCGCCACATGGGGGCGCAGGCCGACCGCGGCGTCGCCGATGAGACACACCCGGCCAAAGGCCATGCGCGGGCTCTCCAGATCGAAGACAGCCTGGATCAGAGGCTGGTCACACCCAAGGACGACCTCGAGAAGGGTGGGAGCGAGGGTTTGCTGGGCGGTGGATCGCATCTCGTCCAGATGCTTGTCGCGGATGGTGCCGGGTGGCATCGTGCTGGCTCGTTGCGTGCCGTCCCGGCCTCGCATCAGGTCCTCGAAGGGGCCACCTTCGGGGTAGTTGCGATACCAGACGAAGTTGATAACCCGATGCGGCGGAGTCGATCGCCCTTCGTGGTCGGGGATGGCATAGACCAGGATGTGACCCGGGTCGAGGACCTGGTAGATCATCGAATCGGCCAGATCGGCCCTTGCCTTCTCGGACAAAGCACCCTCGGGTGTCGTCCCCCTCCAGGCCACATAGCCGGCGTAGACCGGTTGCACCTCCGGCATCAGGATGTTGCGGGCAGTTGACGACAATCCGTCTGCGCAGACCAGAAGATCACCCTCGGCCGAGGCACCGTTGGCGAAGTGGAGAGTGACTCCGCTGGGTCGGTTCTCGAATCCGACCATCTCGTGACCCAGGTGGTAGTGGTCGGGGCCGAAGGCAGCCAGTAGCGCCCGATAGATCGTGCTCCAGCCACTGAACCGGTAGTGGTCGGCATCGGCACCGATCAGCTCCCCTTCACGATCCACGTAGCTCCAGTAGGTCAACTCGAGGCTGACCCTGGTGTCGATGGCCGCTCGCTCGTTGAAATAGCGCTCGGTGATGGGAAGGACGACGATCCCGGCCCCGCGGTCCTCCAGGGCCGCAGCCGAGCGCTCGTAGACATCGACATTGCAGCCAAGATCGCGGAGCAGGACGGCTGCGGTGAGACCGCCTATGGACCCGCCGGCGATGAGTACCCGCGGCCAGGTCATCCAAGGCTTCCCGATCAGCCCAACAACTCGACGGTCACGAATCTCAGCTTGGTGTCGCCTACGTTCTCGAGGTCGTGGATGAGGGCGGTATCCGGGGTGTGCTCCAGATACCTTGTCTCGCCGAGCAGGTAATCACGCACGATGAACGTCCCGTCGGCGAACCGCTGCAGACCACGGCCCGGTTCGACCACGGTCCAGAAGTAGTTGGTGATGTGGGCGTGAAAGGCTCCTCGCTCCCCGGGTTGGAGGAGGACCTCCCAGACCCGGATGTGGTCGTTCTCGTACCAGAGGGTGGTGCCCAGGTCATGATTGTGGGGTGCGGCCGCCAACTCCTCGACGTACCCATCCCGGTCGTAGGCCCCCTCCTCGATGATGTCGGGTCTCGCTTCCACTAGTTCACCTGATAGTCGGGTTTTTCACCGGTCAGGATCTTGATCACCTGGGTCGCCGCCTTGCGCTGTGATTCCTCCAGCGCCTCCTCGGAGTAATAGGCCATGTGGGGGGTCACGATCAGATTCGGCACGCCCACCACCCGGCCCGGATCCAACGGCTCCACGTCGAAGACATCGAGCCCGGCCGCTCCAAGATGTCCCTCCTTCAGGGCGGTGGAGAGGGCGTCGAGGTCGACCAGTGGCCCTCGAGAGGTGTTGATCAGGATTGATCCGGGCCTCATTCGGCCCAGGGCGTCGGCGCCGATGATCCCCCTGGTCTCGTCGGTCAGCGGAAGATGGAGCGAGATGATGTCCGACCGACTCAACACCGTGTCGAATTCGAGCAAGGGCGGCAGGTCGGGCCCGGGCTGGAGATAGGGGTCGTGGGCAATTATGTCCGCTCCGAGGGCCGCCAGCGGGGCAGCGATGCGACGTGCGATCCGGCCA
>CAZRID010000289.1:0-4413 GCA_964600055.1 uncultured Acidimicrobiaceae bacterium | reverse complement strand
TCGAGACCATCCGCCGGTTCCGGATGATCCCCAAGGAGCTCGATCACGAAGACGGAGAGCTGACCGCGACCCAGAAGCTCAAGCGCAGCGCCATGGAAGGCATGTTCTCCGAGCTCATCGCTGAGATGTACGGCTCGAGGGCATGATCCAGCCAGGGCTGCTGGCCCAGGTCGGCCTTGCAGGCTGGGACAAGGTCATCTTCACAATGGCTGCCGGCATTGCGCAGGGGTCTATTTACGCGCTTCTGGCTTTAGGTTTTGTGCTCATTTTCAAGGCCACCCAAGTCTTCAATTTCGCCCAGGGTGCGATCATGGCCTTCGGCGCGTATCTCGTTTTCTATCTCGCTGTCTCTCTCGACATACCTGGCCGATGGATACCGGGTCCGTACTGGCTTGGGTGGGTGGGGGCGATAATTCTCGCCAGCTTGGCGGCTATATGCCTAGCGCTATTGCTCGAAAGAGCCTTTCTCCGCCCGATGATCGGCGAACCACTCTTCTCGATCGCCGTGATCACTATTGGGCTCGACGTCGTGATTCGGACCGTCACCAACGATTTTATCAATGTGACTCTGCGTCCGATCGGAACTCCCTGGGGAAATGCTACGTTCCAAATCGGCAATGTCGCGGTCGCCCTCGGGGACGCGATCACTTTTGCGACGACTGTTGTTCTGGTGGGAGCGCTCGCGCTCTTTTTCCGAACTCGACTGGGGTTGGCGATGCGGGCCACTGCTTTCGATCAGGAGGCGGCCATGGCGCAGGGAATCGCCGTTGGCAGGGTATTCGCCGTCTCCTGGGCGATTGCCGCCGTCCTGGCTACCATTGCCGGGGTCTTCGTCTCGAGCTTTCCACGCGGCGTCGGGGTCAATACAACCCTGGCCTTCGTTGCTCTAAGTGCGCTCCCCGCGGTCATTCTTGGAGGAATTGATTCAGTCGTTGGCGCTGTGGTAGGTGGGCTGCTGCTGGGACTGGTGCAGGTGACAGCGGGCGTTTATCTCCTTCCCTACTCTGCCGTGCTCGGGTCAGGCTTTTCCGTGATCGTTCCTTATCTGGTCATGATCGTCGTCCTTCTTATCAGGCCTTACGGGCTCTTTGGCACAGGGGAGATTCGCCGGGTATGAGAGGTCGGCCCAATCTATTCACAACCTATGAGAGTGAAATCGCGTTAGTCCCCACATGGACCAAGCGGGTTGCCCTTGTTTCCTTCGCCGGCTTCTTGTTGTTGGCCCCGGTTGGGGCGATCCCGGGCCTCCGTTTCCTCGGTGGGGCCGATTGGCTGCGACTGCTTTCACAGGTGCTGGTTTTCGCGATTGCGGCCTTAGGCCTCAACATTTTGGTCGGCTATACCGGACAAGTTTCCTTGGGCCACTCCTTCTTCCTCGGTCTCGGGGCGTACACGGCGGCTGTGCTGGGTGGTCCCGAAGGCGAGTCGCTCTGGGGTTTGGGTCTACCTCTTTGGATCTGGCTCCCTGCGTCCGGACTCGTGGCGGCGCTGGTCGGGATGCTTGTCACGCCAGGTGCGGTACGCACCCGTGGGCTTTATCTCGCATTTGTAACGCTGGGCCTGCTGTTCGTCGGGGAGCACTTCTTTCGCAACCTTTCTTTTATCACCGGTGGCGGCGGTCTTGGACGTCGAGGCCCTCCTTTCGAGCTTCGACTGTGGAAAGAGGAGACGCCTCTCGTCAGCTTCACGGCCGATGGCGAGTGGTTCGGCATCTTCCTGACGGGAGCCCAGAAATTCTTCTACTTCGCGTTGGTACTCGCGATCCTTGCCGTTCTCGCATCCAAGAATCTCGCCCGCACCCGTATCGGGCGCGCCCTCATGTCGATACGAGACCGAGATGTAGCTGCCGAAATCGTCGGGGTCTCCGTAGGACGATACAAGTTGATCGCTTTCGGGATATCGTCCTTCTTCGCCGGCGTGGCGGGCGCTCTCATGTTCGGACTTTTTTCGATCCTCACCCCAGAAGAGTTCGGGTTATTGCTTGCCATCGAATTTTTGGCGATGGTCCTCATCGGTGGTGCCGGCACCATCATCGGCGTGTTGATAGGGACAGCATTCATTACAACTCTTCCTCGTCTTGTTCGCGACTTCACGAGTTGGCTGCAGTTCCAGGCAACGAGCGACGGTGCGTTTGCATGGCTAGGCAATTTGGTCATCTCGACCGGTCCCGGGGATTTCGGCATCGTGTCCGAGGCGGTGAATGGACCCGGCCTCAACATTTTCCAACTCAATGCGGTCCTCTACGGCCTCCTGCTCATCGGGTTTCTCATGTTTGAGCCGCTCGGGTTGTTTGGCATATGGATTCGGATTCGCAACTATTGGAAGTCTTGGCCATTTACCTACTGAAGTGTGTTAGCTAACCAGTCGCCACGAAGAGAGAAAGGAAACACCAAGAGATGAGAATCAGAAACAGATGGCTCACCACCGTCTTGGCCTTCGGCCTGGTGGCGGTAGCCTGCGGCGGAACTGCTGCTACGACGACTACCGCCCCACCAGCAACCACCGCCGCGGACACAACTACGACTACTCAAGCAGCCGAGACAACGGCCCCCGTGGCCGAGTTCCTCACAGATGTGGGCGTAACCGAGACGGAGATCCGCCTCGGGGTCCTGGCCGACCTGAGTGGACCGTTCGCCGCCCTGGTCACCGATATCGTCGATGCTCAGAGGGCGTATTGGAAGCGCGTCAACGACGCGGGGGGTATCGCCGAACGGCAGGTGATCATCGATCCCTACATCCGCGACACAAGCTACAACCCACAAACCCACGCAGAAATGTTTGCGGAAGTCCTGCCCGAGGTCGTGGCGCTGGCCCAGTCAACCGGCTCGCCTCACACGAGAGCGATCTTGCCAGACCTGGTCTCAAACGACATGTTTGCCATGCCGTTGACCTGGTATTCCGGATGGTCCGATCCTCAATTCGGCGCGAACGTCGTCGAGATCAACTCGAATTACTGTCTGGAATCGATGAACCTCGTCGAATTCGCCAGGGACACGACACAGGATGAGGAGGGCCGCGATCCGACCGTAGCGATCGTGGCATTCGAGGGTGAGTATGGACAAGACGGCGCCGAAGGCGTGCGCCTCGGCGCCGACTTCTATGACCTGGAGGTCGTCTTCGATGGGGCAGGTCCACCGACGGCCGATTTTCCCGTCGCCGAGATTATCGCCGGAGTACTTCAGGCTCAACCTGACTGGATCTTCTTCACATTGAATGACACCTTCACCGCCATCATTCTGGGACAGTTAGTCGCTAATGGTTGGGACGGGTATGCCACAGGCAACCTGCCGTCGTGGTCATCCAATCAGCTCGGCGGCGACAACAGGGAAGCTCTGGATCAGCACTACTTCGCCTCCGGCTATTACCAAACCTGGGGCGGAGATTCGCCGGGAATGGAAGCAATGATCGCTGCCCTAGCCGAGGACTATCCCGACCGTGTGCCCACCGATGGTTTTCAGGTCGGATGGATGGAGGCCCTGGTGATCGAGCGGATTCTTCGTGCCGCGGCCGACAGCGGTGACATGACTCGGGCAGGGGTTCTGGCGGCTGCGACAGCGATTACCGAGTTCGACCTGCAGGGAATTGCGCCCAACCAGCCCAATGTCGACGACTGGAACGACAATGTTGTCCGCGAGACCCTGGTCTACAAAGCCGATCTCGCGCTCTATGACTCTGGAGGTGGTTCGACTGGAACGATTGCCGGTGGTGGTAACGCCGGATTGACCCTGGTAAAGGACGCGTTCACGTCCGAGGCCGCAGCCCAACACGACTTCACGTCGGCTTGTTACACGGGTTAGCGTTTCTGGGAGTTGGGTGCGGCTGGGCCGCACCCAACTCGCCAGGGAGCCATGCTCAGGGTTTCTAATCTAGAGGTCGTTTACAACGAGGTCGTCCTGGTTCTGCGCGGCATTTCGTTCGAGGTCCCGACCGCCAAGATCGTTGCCTTGCTGGGAGCAAATGGTGCCGGCAAGACGACAACCATGCGAGCGGTAACAGGACTTCTGGATGTCCACGAGGGTCATATCACCAAGGGCCACGTGACTCTGGAGGACGACGACATCACCGACAAGGATCCGTCGTACATAGTGCGCTCCGGAATCAGCCAGGTGATGGAGGGGAGGCGGATCTTCGCTGAGATGACGGTCGACGAAAACTTGAGGGTAGGTGGCTTTGCCAACACCGACCGGGCCCGCCTCAACGGTGCGCTGGAGAGGGTCCTGACCCTATTCCCGCTGCTCGCCACCAGGCGAAGGTCGGTGGCCGGCTATATGTCAGGCGGAGAGCAACAAATGCTCGCCATCGGGCGGGCGCTCATGCAGGATCCGAAATTGCTGATTCTGGATGAACCCTCGCTGGGGCTCGCTCCCAAGCTGGTCCAGACGATCCGCGACATCATCGTCGAGATCAACCAGC
>CAZRID010000288.1:0-4415 GCA_964600055.1 uncultured Acidimicrobiaceae bacterium | reverse complement strand
ACAGTCAGGATCCGCCGCAAGGTCGGCTCGCCGGGATCGTCCGACCAGTCCGGCAGAGCGCGGCCATGGAAGGCATAGAACCCCCAGCCATCGGGATAGGCCACCGCAGGTTCAGCAATGCCATGCAAATTGCCTTCGGCGTCGTATGACGTCGAGACGGGCTTCGGGACCAGCAGTACCGAATCACCGAATACCACCCACCAACCCACAGATGCAGCCAGGTCCCGGTAGGCGTTTAGCCATCTCCGGTGGCGGGCGCCTGTCGTCTGTGGTTCCGGGTCGTGGTCAAGCTGTGCGGTTGCCAGCCACGTGTTCCCAAACCCGTGGGGAAATCCGTAATGGGATACAAGCCTCTTGCGTGTGCGAGCTGGAAGGTCGCGTCCTGGGTCCCAGGCAGGGTATTCGCAGCCCCCCGCATCCCAAGGTGCCTTCGGTTCCCAGAAGTCGCACTGAGGATCGTCAGAAACCTCCCTCAGCGGATCGAGGTGGGCTTCGGTGATGCTATTCCCGTCCATCGACCATTCGTAGCTGGCTAGGTACGGGTCGAGACCCACCGTCACGTTTAGGTCCTCACGGCACAGAGGACAGCTCCAAGGCCCGGCCCTCCCAGGCTTTAAAGCTTGCTCCCGGTGGGCCTGAGTAAGACCTTCGGAGAGCAGCGAGTAAGGGGAGTCGAACCAGGAGAAACGCCAGGGCCTATCCTCGACGAACGGCGAGGCCTCGAGGCAGGCCAGAGCGATGGCCTCGGCCCTCAACCGGTCGGCAGCCACAGCCTGCAGCTGGGTCGTGGCAGCCATCAGTCCTGTACCCATTGGGCTCTTGACTGTTCGAAGCGATGCTCCCGCTGGCGTATCACCCGATACACACCCTGAGGGACCCGAATGGTGGCGTGCTCCTCGTGCACCAGATCCACCCCGCCTTCAGCCAGCACCTCGAGGAACCGGTCCTCCAACTCGGAGCCGTGAAGCCTTGCCCCTTCGTGCAGGATGGCGTGGGCATGACCGGTGGCCTCGCCCTCAGCCAACACCAGACGGCCCTTGGAGTCACGCGGCTGTCCGGCCTCGTTCGGCAGATCTGCCACTCGGACCAGAAGCACGTCGCCCTGTCGGTACATGTCGTCTCCCTTCCCATTGGTCGAGAGAGGCAGAGGCACCGTCACCTGCACAAAGGGCAGGGAGCGGATTGCGGTCCCCGTCCATCGTCCCAGTCGCTGACTGGCTGGCTTTGGCACCTTTCCTTGCGGAGGTTGCCGGGCTGTCATAGGGCCAGATCCCTCGAGCCACTCTCGATGTCGTCGGTTGTCTACTCAAGCTAACAGCTGATGGCGGTCTGTCAATTCTCTGACGGAGGGCGCTGAACGCTGTTGTGGGGCTCCGATGATGGACAGACTTCCTCAACGGCGCACTAAGGCGACACGGGTAGTCAAGAATTCCGTGGAGAGGCGACCGTGGCCCGCGCTGAAGAAGTGGTGAGCGGATTCTCGGATGACACGGGCACTCCAAGACCTGTTCGAGGCGATCGCCCCCCGGGGCTACGGGTGGGTGTCAGCGACGGCAACTAGCCGGTCTTCACCGGCCGCCTCTCGCTCTCCGGTGGTTGCGCCGGTTTCGGCTCCCGCCGCGGCTCGGGCCGGGCCGGTTCGGGCCGACGTTCCGGCTCGACCCTGATCTTTCGTTTGGGTTGTCCGATGTCGGCCATCAGTAACTGCTCCTCTCGTTCTCGACGTGAATCTCGACGGTGCGATAGCGGGCGGCCAGAGTGCGGGCCAGCTCGGTCGAGGCGACAAACAGCTCGACAATGCGGGCATGCTCGGCCCGGTAGCCCTTGTCGTGCTCGATCACCAGCCCCGACAGCTCGACCCGACCGACCACCATTGCATCCGGGGGACCGAAGACAGCCACGTTGTCCCGCCCAGTGGCGGCGTAGACGCCACATGAGTGTGCCCACCCTGGAACCTCGGGACACGAATCGCAAGTGGCGGTGAAGGACTGGTCGGGCCAGGCCTGCATGACGCCGTGCAGAGCATGACCGTTCCAATACCAGGCCCGCCACCCGCTGACCGGCACGGGAGACCAGAACTCCCCCGTCGGCTCGACCGCCACGTCCTTCGCACGGAGGGGGGTCCGGCGCCGGCCAGGAAGGTGGCGATCCCGGTATCGGCGTATCGGGACCGACGCAGCCAGACCAGCCGCAGCTGCCGCAGCCAGGACCAACAAGGAACCCCACACAGGATCGGCCAGCGGCAACCTCACTTCGTGCGAACCGGCAAAGCCCATGCCCAAACCGGCCCAAGCCAGGATTCCTACAACCACGTAGGTGGCATGAACCACCCGTCCGGTCACCACGTCGGTGGGCCAATCAGCCTTCACCAAACCCAGGCACCGGCCAAGCCTGCCGAGGATCGCTAGGAGGATGGTCAGGGGGATCAGAACCAACGGAGCGACAATGGCGGTGTTGAAGGCTGCTGGGATGAAGGTGACCAGAACCAGAACCCAGAACCCGATCGTGGCGAAACCACCGGTAGCAGCCACCGTGGCGGTGCAGATGACCAAGGTGGCTGCCCAAGGAGCGACCCGGGCGACCAATACCCTGCGCTCACCTGTGGTCACCCCCGGCACAGGGACGAGCAGCCTCATGACAGCCCAGGCGGCCGAGTAGAGCTTCCGGCCGACCCAGACAAGGGGCATGACCACCACCCAGAAGCCGAAGAAACCGGCGACCGCCGCCCCGAACCCGTTGGCCAGGTAGAAGACGACCACCATCGGCGGGGAATGCCAGGCCTTGAAACCCGTTGATTCCCAGCCCAGCACGTGGACGGCAAACATCCCTAACCCCATGACGGCGGCTCCGCCCGCGACATGCCGCAGCCATCTGAGCGAGCGAGGAATCGGCGCGGCGGCGATCACTTCAACGTTGTACTACATAAGGGCGACAGAATTCCAGAGCGCTGGTTCCGGACCCGACCATGTATAGGGTCGGGAGGGCGCCGATGATCGATAACCGGACGTACACAGTTTGCAAATGGTGATCGGAAGGATGATGCGCCGGACCTCGTTCCGCGTCGAAGCGCAAGCTGGGTTAACGCTCTCATGCCCCTAGAACTCAGCCCAGATGTCGACAGCTGGAGCGATGAGCAGTGGACCAGACTGTTCGAGCTTGTCGGCCTCAAGATTGCGGACCATCTCGGTTCGAGACGGCCTTGGCATTCGAGCTCCTTCAATCCACGTCCTCATGGCCTTGTCCGCTTTAGCGAGCAACGGCGCGACTCCCCTATCCACCGTGTCGATCCTCACTCGGATGCCGACAACTGATCCCCGTTCCGGACCAGCTGACCGGACTTGATCAGATACCGCACGGCCTCGGCAAGCGCTGCGGAGATGTCGGACCCTCTCCGCGCCCAACCGAATAATTTCGCCACCGCAGCGGTGAGCTCGTCCCAAGAGACATGGCGCGCATCCTGCACCAGCTTTAGCACCGCGAGTCGGAGCTCCTCCCAAGGCACATAAGCCTGGGACCGGAGCGTGTCCGGATCGGAGCTTGGAATTCTGACGGTGCTCAGCTGTTGGCCAGGTTGCCAGAGAAATCCAAAACGATCAATTGTGACTTTCCCGTCTTTCCGCAGCCCCGTCAAGGCAACTACAAAGGCGACCCTAACGCGAGCGCCGGCCCTGCCGAGTCCCCACGCTTCGCGGACCCGGGTGAGCAAGATTTCCTGACTCATCGGAGCTTCAATCTCAATCACCTGTTCCATGGCGTCCCTCAGTGCCCGCTGCGCCTCGGGCTCGTGTATCTCGTACCCGCGCCTCACGTACGGTCGGCAAACTCGGTATTCCTCCGCCCACGATGGTCTTCGGTCGAGGAATACTTCCTCCAATTCGGGAACTATGGCAGTGGGCTCCTCTAGGACAGCCCGCTTCGCTGGTGTAAGTCCGGCAATGGCGTTCGCGATCGCCTCCTTCAGGCGACGCTCCTCGCCGACGCGGTCTCGATACCAGGCCGGACCCCAGATGCGATAGACGATCCATCCAAGACCTTCGAGCACCTGCTGTCGTAAACGATCACGATCCCTTGCGACGGGTGACGAGTGGTACATGGCACCGTCACACTCGATGGCAAGCACGTATAAACCTGGCTCGTCCGGATGGATAACAGCCAGATCGATCCGATACTCGGCCACACCGACTTGAGGAACCACGTCGTATCCCCATCCCCGAACGACTCTCAGAACTTCGTCCTCAAAGGGGCTCTCGGAATCAAGTTGGCCTTGCTGCACGTCGATGGCTAGGGCAGCCATACCTCGGTTTATGAAATCGAGGTAGCGACGCAGGTGGCGGGGACCCTCGCTTCCAGTATCTGAGAAGTCCTCGGGCCGGATAGAGGAAACGACCTCTACCCTCCGTCGCGCCCTCGTAATC
>CAZRID010000287.1:2729-4439 GCA_964600055.1 uncultured Acidimicrobiaceae bacterium | reverse complement strand
TCAGCACGGCAGTAACGGCCGATCAGACCGACATGCGTCCGGTGCTGACCGAGGTCGCCGCCGCCGGCGCCGAGCTCATCTTCTTCCCGATCTTCGAGCCGGCGGGTAACTTCATACCCGAGCAGGCGTTGGAGATTGCTGGGCTAGAGAACGTGGTGTTAATGGGCGCCGACGGGCTGCTATCCGACACCTACGTCACGCTCCCGCAGACCGAGGGCATGTACTTCTCGGGTCCGACGACTCCGACCACACCGGCATACGACGAGTTCGTCGGCAAGTATGAGGCGGCCTACGGTGAGGCGCCGATCCAGGCGTTCCATGCTCATGCCTACGACGCCACCAACATGGTCTTCACCGCCATCGAGAGCATCGCACAGGTGGACGGTGACACGCTGGTGATCGACCTTCAGGCGCTGCGTGACGAGTTGGGAAGCATGACCTATGAGGGGCTCACCGGCACGCTCAGCTGCGATGATTTCGGGGACTGCGCCAGCCCGAGCATCAACATTATGCAAAACACCGAAGCCCAGGCCGACATTGCCGCAGTTAGGGAAAATGTGCTGGCCACGTATACACGCGCGGACCTAGGTATCTGAGCAATAGGCTCCCAAAAGCCCGGTGCCGTGGAACGACGGCACCGGGCACCAAACCCGGAGAGGCTGGCTAGATGTCACAAGCCGTCACTGTTGCCCCTCGCCCTACCCGGGGGGTTTCGCGTGTCACACCGGTCAGCGTCTTTCTCTGGGGTCTAAGGATCGTTGCTCTGGCGGTGATCCTCTACGGTTCTTATGTGAGCATCTCCTCGGGAAGGCTCACAGGCGCTCAGTGGCGCGACCTGTTGGTGTTCGGGGTTTCGACAGGATCGGTGTACGCCCTTATCGCCCTTGGCTACACGATGGTCTATGGCGTGCTCAGATTCATCAACTTCGCCCATGGCGATGTGTTCATGGTGGGGGCGATGGTGGCCTTCTACGTTGCCAACGGATTGGCCACCACCAGTCTTTGGGTCGCCAACCCGATCGTGTCGCTGCTGATTGTGCTGGTCTCGGCCATGGTGACCTCCACCTCGGTGGCATTGATCGTGGAACGGATCGCCTACCGACCGTTACGGAATGCCCCCAGGCTGATCCCGCTCATCACCTCCATCGGAGCCTCCTTCACGCTCCAGTACTTGGTGAGGGGTTTGGTCGGCCCATCCACCAAGCCCTTCCCGCGGATCGAGCCGCTGCGAGGCACCCTCAACATCGGTGGTTTGGTCATCCTTCGCTCCCAGGTGGTGGTAATCGTCGCCTCGGTGGTGACGATGATCGGCCTCTACTTGTTCGTCGAGCGGACCAGGACCGGGAAGTCGATGCGGGCAGTGGCGGAGGACCCTGAGACGGCAGCGCTGATGGGGATCGACGTCAACGGCACAATCGTCAAGGTGTTCGCGGTGGGAGGGGCCATGGCCGGGGTGGCGGGAGGGTTGTGGGGGCTGGTGTTCCCGAGCCTCAACTTCTTCTCTGGATTCCTCCCGGGTATCAAGGCCTTCACCTCGGCCGTGCTGGGTGGCATCGGCAACATTGTGGGGGCGATGCTGGGCGGGGTCAGCATTGGGATCTTCGAGTCGGTTGGGCCGAGCCTGGTCCTGGCCGGGTACGCCATCCCGGCTTTCAGCCAGCTCAAGGATGTGGTTGCCTTTGCGGCGCTGGTGCTGGTGTTGATCTTCCG
>CAZRID010000287.1:0-2629 GCA_964600055.1 uncultured Acidimicrobiaceae bacterium | reverse complement strand
CCGCCATCCCCGTGATCACCGTCATCTCGGCCACGATTGGCGCCCTGGGCGCCGGGGTCCATCTTCTCCCTGTCCGGGTCAGGCGTTCGTTGATGCCGGGCCTCATCTGGATCGTCATCTTCGGTTTGATGACTGACCTGGTCGGTCAACTCTTCGCCGGTCTGAACATGGACTGGATGATCCGACTGCTCTACACCGGACGGGGAGGGCCGCTGACCATCATCGGGGCGCTGCTGGTATTCGCCGTCTTCTTGGTGATGTACTGGTTCCTGGCCGTGCGTCGCACCAGCCTGCGGGAACGGGTGGAGACAATGCCGCGCGAGAAGCGGGTGAGGTGGTCGGTGGCCGCCGCGGTGGTCATCCTGGTTGTCCTGTACTTCATGCCCAGGGTGATGGGCCCATTCGTGAGCCAGGTGCTCGATACAGCAGGGATCTACCTGCTGATGGCCCTCGGTCTCAACATTGTGGTGGGATACGCCGGTCTACTCGACCTCGGCTATGTGGCCTTCTTCGC
Organism: uncultured Acidimicrobiaceae bacterium; assembly: GCA_964600055.1. Taxonomy (GTDB): domain Bacteria; phylum Actinomycetota; class Acidimicrobiia; order Spongiisociales; family ZC4RG35; genus JARDZU01. Next base: position 2,115 of record CAZRID010000287.1, on the reverse strand, counting down.
GGTCGGGACGTACACAGCAGCTATCCTCACCTCCCCGCAGTCCCCCGCTCTTTCGCCAGAGATACTCCTCATCGCCGCACTGCCATTCGTGATGCTGACAGCAGCGGTGGCAGGGATCATGGTCGCAACGCCGGTGCTCCGGATGCGGGGCGACTATCTGGCCATAGTCACCCTGGGGTTTGGTGAGATCGCCCGGATCCTCCTCAACTCGGAGTGGCTCTCTCCCTACTTCGGAGGTGCCCAGGGGATCACCAACATCCCCGACCTCCGAATCGGTCCCTTGACCTTCAACTCGCCGCAGGACTACTTCTACCCGATCTTCCTGTTCGTGCTGATCGCAGCCTACGTCACCGTCTCGTTGCAGAACTCACGGTGGGGGCGGGCTTGGATGGCGATGCGGGAGGACGAGTCGGTGGCGGAAGCCATGGGAATCAACATCGTCACCGCCAAGCTCTCCGCCTTCGTGGTGGGGGCCATTCTCGCCAGCTTTGGGGGCGCGCTGTTTGGGGCCCAGATTGGTTCGGTATTTCCCCACACCTTCGACATCGTCGTCTCGATCACGGTCCTGGTGATCATCATCGTCGGTGGGATCGGAAGTGTGCCCGGGGTGGCACTCGGCGCCCTGGTCCTGATCGGTCTGCCCAACCTCCTGCGCGAGTTCTCGGAGTACCAGTTCCTGTTCTATGGGGTGCTGCTGATTGCAATGATGCTGAAGCGACCCGAGGGATTCATCCCGAGCAAACGGCGCGCCCAGGAGTTGCACACGGATGAGGTCATGCAAGACAACTGGCTCGACATCTACGGCGAACAGGGCCCATCAGGCGCTCCAGTGCCGGAAGGGCGGGCATGATGTCTCTGCTCTCTATTCAACAACTCAGCAAATCATTCGGGGGCCTGAGCGCCATCAACGGACTCGACATCCACGTCAATGAGGGTGAGATCGTGAGTGTGATCGGGCCCAATGGCGCCGGAAAGACCACCTTTTTCAACCTCGTCACCGGGATGGAGACACCCGATGGAGGCAGCATCGTGTTCGGCGATCAGAATGTTGTCGGGCTCCGGCCGAACCAGATCCTCCAGCTCGGGATGGCCCGAACCTTCCAAAACGTTCGCCTTTTCCCCACCATGACGGTGAGGGAGAACGTGATGGTCGGGCAGCACTGCCGTACGAAAGCCGGGCTCTTGGGAGCAATATTCAAGACTCGCTCCCAGCGAGCCGAGGAGGCGAGGATCGAGGAGAAGGCCAACGAGGTGCTGTCCTTCTTCGGGACGAGGCTTGCCGGCTATCGCCACGACCAGCTTGCCTTCGCACTGTCTTATGCCAATCGCCGTCGTCTCGAGATTGCCCGGGCTATGGCCACCGAGCCGCGGCTTCTTCTCCTCGATGAGCCAACCGCAGGCATGAACCCGAGGGAGACAATTGAGCTGACGGAGCTGATTGGCCAGCTCAGAAATGAGAAGGGATTCACGATCGTCGTGATCGAGCATGACATGCAGGTCGTGAAGAACGTGTCCGATCGGGTGGTTGTGCTTGACCACGGCGTGAAGCTGGCCGAGGGATCGTATGACGAAGTGTCCACCAACGAAGCCGTGATCGAGGCCTATTTGGGACGTCCCACCGAACGAAACCAATGACCGACCGCACTCCAATTCTCTCTCTTAAGGCTATCAACACCCACTACGGACCGGCCCACATCTTGAAGGATGTCGACATCGATATCTATGCCGGCGAGATGGTGTGTCTTCTGGGTGGCAACGCCTCGGGGAAGACAACCACCCTGAAAACCATGCTTGGCTACCTGAAACCATCCTCTGGCGCGGTATTTCTAGGAGGTGAGAACGTCAACGGGTGGAGTACTGCCCGCCGGGTCGGGGAGGGTCTCACCATGGTTCCCGAGAATCGGCGGCTATTTAAGAGAATGACGGTCCGCGAGAATCTGGAGATTGGCGCCTATCTCCGTCATGGAGAGGATCTCGACGCCGATCTCGATCGGGTCTTCGAGATGTTCCCCAGGGTCAAGGAACGTCTCACCCAAAGGGCGGGCACCCTCTCCGGTGGTGAGCAGCAGATGGTGGCGATGGGTCGGGCCCTGATGGCAAAGCCCAAGGTGCTAT
>CAZRID010000286.1:0-4448 GCA_964600055.1 uncultured Acidimicrobiaceae bacterium | reverse complement strand
CGCCGTTCCCCTGATCCCGGTACCGAAGCCGCGTGTAGAGCTGGATCTTGCCGAAGAGCTTGGCGTCGGCCACGAACGGCCGCGCCTCGGGGCGGGGCAGAACGATGTCGAGGCTGACCAAGAACCGTTTGACGTCGATGTCGAACCGGGCCCGCAGCTCAGGATCGGCGAAGAGGTCGACACACCTTTCAATCACTGCCGGATCGTTGGCGACATCGATGCCATGACTGGCGAAGAATTGGCGGACTCGCGCATGACGGTCCGAAAGCCGCCCGGCCTCTTCGGCGATGCTCCGCAGCGAGCCGGCGGCGAGCTCGTCGAGCTTCCCGTCGGCGTCGGCATAGGCGGCGAGCGCCTCGCTGAGATGGCTCACCACCCCGTAGTAGTCGACGACCAGCCCGTAGTCCTTGCCGTCGGCAGTCCGGTTGACCCGAGCGATCGCCTGCAACAACTCGGCCTGTTGGATCAGCCGGTCCAGATACAGCACCTGGGCGAGCGGAGCGTCGAAGCCCGTTAGGAGCATCGACTTGACGATCAGAATCGCGATCGGCGACGACTTCTCCCCGTCCGGACCAAGCCGCTTCTTCGAGAAGCTCTCGATCCGCGTCTCCTGCTCGCCCTTGTCGGTCCAGGTGGCCCAGTCGGCCGAGTCGTTGTGGGCACCCGATATCACCGGCACGAAATCGATAATCCGAATCAGATCCAAGTGAGGTCGGGCGCGGACCAGGAACTGCTGCCGGCGAGACAGATCGCCGATCTCATCACCGTCCATCGCGGCCACCTCAGGATCGAGGTTCTCGAGATCCGAGACCAGCTTGTTTCTAGCTGCGTTGAAGGCGTCTCGATAACGGATGCACCCTCGTCGGCTGGAGGCGACCACCATCCCCTTGAACTGCTGCGGCAGCACCGTCGACACGTAATGCTCGAGCATGTCCGCCGCCTTGGTGGCGATCATCTCGGGAGCTTCCAACACCTCCGCCACTCCCGCATACTTGGATTGCAGCGCATCACGCTGCTCGGCGGTGAGTCCCGCGAACCACCGGAAGAACAGCCCGTCCATGTCGGAGGCGCCCTTCACCGCCCCGTCGGCGGTGCGCCCCTCATACAGGATCGGGACGGTCGACCCGTCAGCTTCGGACTCAGCGAGGGTGTAGGTGTCGAGGAACGGGCCGAAGATGTCGTGGGTCTTCTTACGGGCACCCATAATGATCGGGGTCCCCGTGAACCCCACCCGGGCGGCGTTCGGCAAGGCCGCCATCAGGTTGGAGTGCAGCGCAGACGCGTGTGAACGGTGCGCCTCGTCCACCATCACCAAGATCGCATCGTCGGCGTTCAGCACCCCAAAGTTGGTGTCGGCGCTGTCGTCTGCTTCAAGACCGGGCTCGGCGGCGACATCGTCCCGATACTTCTGGATCATCGCCATCACTAGACCCGGTCCCGGCTGGGCCAGCAGCGTCTTCAAGTGCTTCGTTTTGCGGGCGACCTCGACCGTCTCGCCCGACAGCTCGGCGGTCTCTCGCAGCTGCTTCTGCAAGGCGGTCCGGTCGGACACCACCACTGCCTTGAACCGACGGAGATCCGGATCCGATCGCATCTTGCGGACCAGAAACACCATGGTGAGCGACTTCCCCGAACCTTGGGTGTGCCAGATCACGCCACCCCGCTGGTCAACCTCGCCGTCCTCAGCCCGCGTCTTGCCGGTCTTCAGCCGATCGATCGCCCGTTGGACCCCTCGGAACTGCTGATACCGGGTCACCGCCTTCACCGTTCGCTGACCGATCGGCATGAACAGCGTGAAGTGTCGGACGATGTCCAACAGGTTCTCGGGCAAGAGCATGCCCGCGATCAAGGCCTCCTGGCCCGACAGTTGCTCGACTGGCTTGGCGAAGTCGGGTGACACAGGGGCTGTCGTCGAGAACGGGTAGGGATCCTTCCACTCCAAGAAGTGCTCCGGCCCCGAGGTGAATGTCCCGACTCTTGCCTCTTCGAAGGTGGTGCCGATCACGAACTGGTTGGTCCAGAACAGTGATTCGTTGCCCTCGTCAGCTTCCACTTCGGGCCGCTGATTCGAGTAGCGGCGCAGCTGAGTGACCGCCTGAGCCACCGCATCCTCGGGCCCCGGAATCTTGCACTCCACCACCACCAAGGGCATCCCGTTGACGAACAGAACCAAGTCGGGGACGATGAACTTCTTGGACTGCCCTCCTGGTTCGTCCACCCGGAACTGGTTGATGACCAGGAAGTCGTTGTTCTCAGGGTTTTTCCAGTCGATGAACCGGACAGTCTGATCGCGACCCTGATCCCATCCCTCCATTCCCGGCACCGTGGTTCCGGTGAGGAGGAGGTCGGTCGCCTTCCGATTGGCCTCGATCAGCTTGAGACCACCGGCGTCCGCCTTCAGGAGTGCCGACACCGCCTGCGAAACCCGATCATCGTCCAGCCACGGTTCGCCGGTGTCGTTCCGGTTGATCCGCGTCAAGGCGGCCCGAAGCCGACCTTCGAGGACGACCTCACGCCACGACGACCGCTCCGTGGCCGCCGGATCCCGGATGTCACCCTGCAGGTAGTCCCAGCCGAGCCCTCGGAGCTGCGTGATCGCCGGCCCCTCGACAAGATCGAACTCCAGCCCGCTCACGACCCCACCGTCCGCACTCGGCCCGAGAGGAGGTCGGCCGCTAGGCCCGTCCGAAGAAGCCCTAGTTTCTTGAGTTCGCTCCTTGATGATTCCACTTTCGCGGTTGCCGTTCCCAAGACACTCGCAATCTCCCGCTGCTCCTCAGCAGGGGGAACCGGCAGCAGGGTTGACCGCAGCGTCTCCGAGCGGATCGCTGACATGATCCCGCCCTGTGAGTCGCGTAAGAAGTGACGCCGCACCCAGTCACTGTGATTTATCTGTAGGCAGGCGAGCCACGGGTCATACAGATTCGGATTGAGTGTCAGGGTCCACGTGTGCTTGCTCGATAGAGCTTCACCGATTTCCTCTGGCACGACACAACACCGTCCGACAGTACCCATGATGGTGATCATGAGGTCGCCGGGTCGCACCCGATACCGGGCGAGTTCAGACGCCTTGACCGGCGATACGAACCGGGTGAAGTCGCCTACGAACCTTTCAACCTGGACGTTGTCGATACCAAGAAGCGGAACACCGCTGTCCACGAGTTCTGATGCCAACAGCGCGCTACCGAACGGGCCACTTCGCATGGCGGGATGAACGTCCGCCAGAAGCTCCGAGATCGGTAGACACTCCCAGTCTTGGGGGATTTCGCCGATCGAAGTGGCCTTCTTGTGGCGGGAAGGGTCCATCCCGCCCATCATCAAATTTCGGAGCAACGCCAGCCTGGCGATCCCAAGCTTGGTAATTAGGCGTTCGGTGATCTGGATTGCCTCGTCGATCGTGTCGAGTATCTCCGCAATCCGCCGCTGCTCCTCTAGCGGCGGAACCACTAGCTCTCGGCCGTAGGCGTCGGTCCGGTTCAGGCCAGGAACGCCGGTGGAGGAATGGAGCCTTTCGAGCCCAACCGTGTGTAATGCGTTGAACAGCCAACGCAAGTCTGCAATCTCACGTGGCTTGACCCAGTAGGTGGTGTCGATCGGCCAGAAGTCACTGTCGGTCCACACCAAGGCGCCAGCTGAACCCTTGCGACCGACAACTATGCCGGGTCCTTCGACTAGAGCCCGATCGTTCCTCCCAACCTCGCCATTCGACCCAAAGACCGGATACCTGTGGCCGTTTCGGTCCGCAGCCGACAGCGCTGCTCCGTACTCCAGGGTCAAGACATCACCGACGCGGCTGGATCTCCAACTACGCATATCCGAGTTCCTCCAGAAATTCGCCGAGCCGCTCTGCCGCCGCGTCGCGTTCTGATTCCAGGTCGCGCAGTGTTACGCCGTACTTGTAGTAGCACCGCTGGTGAGTGTCGGTCAGGTGTTGCTTGTGTGCGGCGACGTGACGGTCCCGCGACCCAGCGAGCCGGTCGTGAAGGATCCCAAGCACGAGGGCTTCTGCGGATTCCGCGTTGAGCGCCTTCCGGGCAAGGGTGGCCTCGGCTAGGAGGCGGGCGTCGAGTTGCTTCAGCTCCTTCTTGGACGCCGTCCGTTTTGATTTGAGCTTCTTGAGTTCTTCCTCGGTGAGGGCGTCTTCGTCTGGTTCGGCTCCCTCGCCGTCTTCGTCCTCGTCACCGGCGGCCTCGGCGGCCTCGGTGGCCTTGATGGTGGCGTCAAGCTCGGCCACCCTCGTGGCAAGCTCTTCCCGTTCGTCGAGGAGATAAGGGACGAGAGCAGTGATGATGGGCTGGTCGGTGAAAGCCGGAGCGTTCTTGTCGTCTTCGCTCGCTGCGGCGGTGGTGAGCCAGGCGTCGATGAGGCCGCCTAGGCCGCGCGTGTCCAGGGTCTGGAGGTCGTAGGCGTGATCGTCCCACCAGCGGGCGACGATGCCGGCGGTCTGG
>CAZRID010000285.1:0-4457 GCA_964600055.1 uncultured Acidimicrobiaceae bacterium | reverse complement strand
TAAACGCTACTTCCCATCCATCGGCCCCTCCTCGGATTGACCAACGCGACCATCGGTGACCCTGGGTCCCGAACCGACGCAGATCCGAGCGGCTCCCCCGGCTCAAGTCTGCTAAACGGCCTCGGAAGCCACTCCCGTAAGTGCCGATCTAGGGCACTCGGCGCTTGGAGCGTTCCGCGCCGATATCGGGTGATCGGTGCGGGGTTGGCTGCTGGTGGGGTCACTCTGTGAAGGCTTTGATGATGGTGAGGTCCTTCTTCCACAAGGTTGGACCGATCCGCTGGCAGACGCTGTTGCTAAGGAGGTCGCAGACCAGCCAGCCCGCCTCTGGGTCGGGTGGTTCGGCGCTTATGGCGGTTATCAGAGCAGTTCCGGTCTGATCCCAGGCGATTACGTGCGCCGGCTGCGGGAGAACGGCGACATCGACAACAGCTCCCTCCGTCACGACCACCAGCCGGTTGTCTTCGAGGCCGAAGGCGAGCATGTCCCCGGGCCCGAATGCCGCCGCGGTGGGCAACACCGGCCTTATCCCCCCGTCTAGCTGGGCCAAGCCCAAGTCCGGCAGCGGGTACCTTTCCACCGCCCCAGATGTCTCGATTCGAACCAGCTCCGACCGAAGCCTGGCGAGGAACCATCCGTCGGGCGAGGGTGCAAGGGGCCACAGATCGTCCGCCACCACCGAGACGTCGGTCAGTGACCCGGAGGTGCCCACTTGCCAGCCTGCATCGCCTCGATACAGCCCTGACCCGTCCGGGCTCAGCATCCACGGCATTGAAGCCTCCACCGGCCCGGCAACCGTCACTGCCCCATCCATAGAGGCGTGGACGATTTGCACGATGTCGGAGTCGATCCGGGCTGCGTATTCGACTATGTCATCGCCGACCCATCGTGGAAAGCCGAATCTGCCACCGGATATCGTGGCGATCGGAGTCCGCAGGCCTGCCGTCACTGCTTGACCTTCGGAGGGAATGAAGGTGACCCCATCGAACTCGTGGACGATGGCGATCAGGTACTCCGGGCTACCGGATCGAGCAGGCAAGTCGAGATCGCCGACCGAAGCCTGATCTGCCACATTCTCCCCGCCACAGGCGGCGAAGACCACCACCGCGAACAACACCGAAACGGGTCTCAAGCGACCCATCAGCCCCATACGCCGATCCCCGTCACACCCGTTCCCATCGCCCGGCACGATCAACATATATCTCTGAGTAGAAGCTCCAAGTCGACCCCAGCCGCTGAGAATCGCTGATGGAGGCTCTTCCGTGTCATCGCCGGAGCTAACTCTATGAACATCACGTCGGGTCACACACTGTGATGGCCGCCGATCAGAGAACCAAGACCGAGGTGCCGAACGACGCACTCGGCGATTGCTGCGATATCGGACTGGATCAGTTGACCTGGGTGGGGTGAGGGCCTTATGCGACGGCGATGACCCGGGTCACAGACTCAGTCGGCAGCCTCAGGTGTGCATGGGCGAGGAGCATCGAAGATCTCTTCGTGGCCGTCTAGTAGGTATTGAAGCTCACCGGTTTCGGGATGCTCGCGGAGTAACAGCTGGACATAGGTGCCGTCGCTTCCTTGTTCCTCGACGATGACATGCCACCCGACTAGGTCTTGGGGATCGTCCGTTCCGACCAGTGCAGCCACGTCGGCACCGAAGAAATCAGTCGGTTCAGGGTAGAGGGTTATGTCATCGAGAACCTCCTCGGGAAATCCGGGGCCGAACTCGCAGGTCACCAGTTCCTCTTCGAGATGGCATCCGTTGGTTAGCCGTTGCGATGCCGAGAGATCTGCTACCTGGCAGATCGCCTGAGCAAAGGCCGCCTGGTCGGCGCCTTCAGGGAAGGCGACACTCCAATTTGTGTGCCTTTCGTCCGGGTCGTTGTCCGAGCAGAACCCACCTGGGACACTCACCGCCACAAGAACCGAGTCAGCAACACCCTCGACCAAGTTGACACTGACCGTATCCCCATAGAGGTCGCCTACTCCGATCACGTCATCGGTCACCATCGAGTCTCGCACCGCCGCACAGCTGAGGGCATAGAACACTTCGTTCAGAAGGAAACCCGCAGCGCACGACGCGTTGCCCTCACAATCGGGAACAACCAGTTCCCCTGATCCGCCACTCTCCTCGGTTCCAGTCGTCGTCGAGGAAGCAACAGGCGATGACCCGAGATCCTCGAGCCCGACAGGGGACACTTCAGTGTTCTCGACGCCATCGGAGCCACATGCCGTGACGACCACCACGACAAGCGCCACATTGATGAAAAGGAACGGCCTCGGTTGACGATTGACCCGTATTGGCAACACGGCCGTGCACCTGCTCACTTTTTCATCCGTTCACAGGTTCGACGCCAAACCATATCCCTTTGGTTCCTGGGAGCTGCCCGATTCCCCTAGCGCTCCCGTCGAGCGCAGTCGTGAGGATGTGTTCGGATTACTAGGCCGTGCGATATCGAGCGGATCGGGCAATAGGGCACATCCCCACTGAGTCTCCCTGGGATCGCAGGACTGGCCGGCTCACCTCCTGGACCCGCTCCTGGAGGTGAGCACGGTTTGCGGTGGAGGCGAGCTTTCGCGCACTCCTTTGTCCGTTGTTCGCTGCCTCCGTGTTTCAGTCGCTGTAACTGACCGTGGCGAGCGTATTTCCTTGGACGTCATAGGCCGCGGCGTCAGGTAAGACGGTCTCCTCGTATCCAGGTGATCGAGACGGCGATGCGACAAAGAACACCACGTCGTACCCCTCCACCACGTGAATAGCGGTCACCTCCATCGTCTCTCCATCGGGGAAGGTCATGACAACTTTGACCGTGCCCGGCGGGGCCCAACCGCTAGCAAAGGTCTTACCGTTGACCAGGCCGAGATTGACACCCAATGGGTTGGTATCGAAATCGAAGCCGCAACCACCTGACATGCTCCCATCATCGCTACGCACCTCCAGGCAGAGACCTTTGTTGCTGTCTTGCACGACCAAGGTCAGGCCGTCGGTTTCTGTGATCCGGGTCGCTGGGTCGACGTAGACCACACCATCGCTAATGACGGCAATGGCGATGCCGCCGGCGGCCAACAACGTAGTTGCCAGACCAGCGATCGCGAGTGGGCGTCCAAGCCATTGCCTTCGTGTCGGTCTCGTGTGTCGGATCGTTACCGTCGGGGTTTGGCTGTCTAGAAACTCGCCGAACGAGCGAGTGGCGCGCTCAGTTACCTCAGGTTCAGGTCCTGACGTTGTCGGTCGGTGCTGGCGGAGAAGGTCCAGTTCTTTCTTCATATATCTCACTCCCTGCTTGACTCGCTGTTGACCTTCAGATCGGTCGAGTTGAGTAGCGCCCGGAGCCTGGCGCGGGCACGGTGAAGCCGGGAACGCACCGTCCCGAGCGGGACGCCAAAGATGGCGGCAACATCCCCGTACGACAGACCCTCCCAAGCCACCAAAAGCAGCATCTCCCGGCTGGTGTCATCAATAGTGATGAAGGCATCCCGTAACCGGGACCATGACTCTTCCGAGTCGACACGCGCCGAGACGGTTGCGGCGTGATCATCCTGGCTCCCTGTCTCCAGAAGAGTCAGGCGATCGATCGCAGCCAAATGCCGGGCGAATCGTCGGCGTTCCTTCATCGCCAGGTTTGCTGCGATGCCGTACAGCCACGGCAGACAGGTGGCCCGGCCAACAATCTCGTAGGTTGCGCGACGCTCGAAAGCAATCCGGAACACTTCAGAAGCCAAATCGGCTGAGGGCTCGGGACCGAGCCGCCGTTCGAAGAACCGGAACACCGCGTCCCAATGCCGCTCGAAGACCAGCCCGAACAGCGCCGGCTGATCGAACGAGGCCTCAATCAGCTCGGCATCCGAATGCGAATCACCCATCACCTCTATTTTCCCGAACGCCGCTCCCAGTTCCCAGCCCGCACCACGGCACCAGCCGCCCCCGCCCCTATCTCGCCGCAAGACGGCAGGCGCCACCAAACTGGGCTTCACCCTGCCGGCCGAAAAGCCCCAATCGACCCACTCGACCAGCGTGTCCGACTTCACCCGACCCCGCACAGAATGACAGGAGCCAGCTCGAATGTCAGCGGTTCACAGACAATCGGTAACCGGCAATAGGCTCGCTCACCTAGTGGATCCGACCACCCAGGAACACAGCTGCTCCGCTCCGCTCAAGTGCCGTCGGAGGGTCCATCGTTCCTAAGGCTGCTCAACAACCCCGCCACCAATGACATCTCCGGTTTCTCAGTTCGGTCGGTGACCCTGGCCAGCCCTTGATGTGGCTCATTTCCGCCTGGAGCCGTTTTCCACCGCGTCACATTTCGTGAACCAAATGGGGTGGTGGTAACGACAATGGGGCGATGAGGGATGCCGAGCTGCTCGCTGCGATCGCGGAAGGGCAGATCGATGCGCTGCGAACTCTTCATGAGCGCCATGCTCCGTGGCTGGCGGCTCGACTTTCGCAACGGGTGAGT
>CAZRID010000284.1:2466-4497 GCA_964600055.1 uncultured Acidimicrobiaceae bacterium | reverse complement strand
ATACAGAGTCGGCGTCTGAAGGTCAACGGGAGTCGCTGATAGAAGGACGACGAGAAACGGCGTCTCCGTTATCGGGGCAGGATCGACGACGGCCGTGATCCAGCCCGAGTGACCAGCCCGGATCTGGACAAACGCCCTTCGGGACCTGGTCGCCGGAGTCTCGCCTGCAGCCTCCGAGACGGACCCTTCAGCTGTTCCATCGTCTGGTGAAACCGGCCGTCAGGTCGATCTGACTACCCCAGGGCCGCATCACAGCGGCGGCACCGCGCCGCTGTGTTTGGGATGCGGTCGTCGGTGGGAGATGTACCAGATGACCAAGCGCATTCGATTCTTCCTCGGCTTGGAAGTCCTGATCTTCGTCACGGCTGCCCTCATCCACTTCGGGGCGCTGGTCGACGGCTACCAGGACCGGGGTGCCGGGATTGCCGAGAGCGTCATCGCCGGAGTGCTTCTGGTGGGGCTGATCCTGAGTTGGTCCGCCCAGGCTCGACCCGCAGGGCAGGCATCGGTGTTCAGGTGTTCGCCCTACTTGGGACGTTCGTCGGGCTGACCCTGCTCTTCGTGGTCGGGCCCCGCACCGGCCTCGATGTCATCATTCACGTGGTGATGGTCGTGGTTCTGATCGTTGGCCTGGTGATCACCGCTCGGGCCCCTCCACGTTTGAGTCCCGTCTCGACCGGGTAGTTGGTTCCAGAAGCTAGGAGGTTTCAATGCCACAGACCATCGACCAAGTAATGACTGCCGATCCGTTGACCATCGACGAAGGCGCTCCGGTGACCGAAGCCGCTCAGCTCATGAGGGATCACGACATCGGCGATGTGATCGTCATGCGTCCCGACGGGAGCGCCTGCGGGATTGTGACCGACCGCGACCTGACCCTGCGTGTGCTCGCTGCGGGCTATGACCCGAAGGCGATGACGGTCCAGGACGTCTGTAACCACCAACTCGATTCGGTGGCCTCGGGAGATCCGGTCGACGCTGCGGTCAAGTTGATGCGAGACCATGCGATCCGTCGCCTCCCTGTTATCGACGACGGTCGGTTGGTTGGGGTCGTCTCCCTCGGCGATCTGGCGATGGAGCGCGATCCCAAGTCGGCCCTGGCCGGCATCAGCGAAGCACCGCCAAACAACTGACCGGTATCACGCCGGGTAGTGCTCCATCAGCAGGTGGTGGCGTTGCCGAAGATGCATTCCCAGTTCTCGGCGACGATGTAGCCGGCGAAAATTGCCACGATCAATGCGGCACCGAGCAGGATGGCGTAGTGGATCCATCGCACCCGTACCACTGACATTGAGATCAGGCTCTCCGGGTCGGGTCGCCATTGATACTTGAGCATCTTGGATGCCATGACCAGAAAGGCCATCACCGGTGAGCCCACGATGACCAGGTCGGTGACGACGCTCCGCACCTGACCAACACCGTCCGGGTACAGGGCCTGCATCGGGCCCGCCACTCCCGCCACCTCGTTCAATGCGACGATTGCCAGGAAGGCCACCGGGATCGCCAGCAGCACAAGGGCGACGGTCGTCCTTCTCTCCATCATGCGCCTCCTCCATTCACGGGCATGCTCGATCGGGACCGAGCCCGCCATGTCCAGGACCAGACGCGACCGGGGGAGGAGTCGGTGCTGATCGTCCTCTACCAGTTGCGTCATTTCTTCGCCGAATCGCTCTCGGAATCGTCTGGGGTACAGGCGAAGCCACCACCGGTTCCTCACGCTTCGGCCTTTCTCGTGTTCGGAAACCCCACCTGCTTGCCCCGTCCGACGGCGACAGTGCGTTCCGCCCGGGTCAGCTCTTCCGCCAACGTCTCCTGTCCCAGACCGGTCAACCGGTAGTACCGCCGACGCTCGTCGTCGTCCGGTTCATCCGGGCCCTCGCATTCCTTGATCAGACCGGCCGCCAGCATCCGTTTGATGGCCCCGTACAGGGTCCCTGGACCGAGGCGGACCGATCCGTTGGTGAAGTCCGCCACCTCCAGCATGATCCCGTAGCCATGGCGGTCCTGGTCGGCAAGAGCCAGAAGCACATG
>CAZRID010000284.1:0-2366 GCA_964600055.1 uncultured Acidimicrobiaceae bacterium | reverse complement strand
AAAAGGGCCAGCCGTCGAGCCAGGCTCGCGTCGGTCGTTCGTCGGTGGCGACGCGCCGCCTGCTAAGAGTACGGCCCATGCAGGACCGCCCGACGCTCTCCGCGCAGACCGTTCGACTACGTCGGCTGGCGACGACGCCATTGCGAGAGTTCATCGCCACCGAGAACTCGAGCGCCATCGTCCTTCTCGTGGCGACCGTCGTCGCCCTGGTTTGGGCCAACTCGCCGTGGTCGGCAACCTACGAAGCGTTCTGGGGCACCGAGTTGGCGATCCGTTTCGGGGGCGAGGAACTGTCACTCGATCTCCGTCACTGGATCAACGACGGGCTGATGGCGCTGTTCTTCTTCGTCGTCGGGCTCGAGATCCGACGAGAGCTCGACATGGGCGAGCTACGGGAGCGGAAGAGGATTGCCGCACCGGTCATCGCGGCGATTGGTGGCATGGTCGTCCCCGCCGCTCTCTATCTCCTGGTCAACGCCGGAGAGCCGTCGATTCGGGGCTGGGGCATCGTCATGGGCACCGACACCGCGTTTGCCCTCGGCGTCCTTGCCCTTGTTGCTGGGCGCGTCGCGGCCCGGGTTCGGACCTTCCTTCTGACGGTCGTGATCGTCGACGACATCGTCGCCCTTACCGTCATCGCCCTCGTCTACACGGAAGAGGTCTCGATCGCGGCCCTCGGTCTGGCCCTCTTTTTCTACCTCGTTGTGGTGCTCATGCGGCGAGCCGGAGTACGCAACGGGGTGGCATATTTCCTGGTCGGTTTGGTTGTGTGGCTGGCCACCTTGGCTTCTGGTGTGCACGCCACCATTGCCGGGGTGGCGATAGGTCTCCTCGCCACCGCTTACCCGCCCTCGCAAGGCGACCTGCAGCGGACCGGCACTCTCTGGCGCATGTTCCGCGAGCAGCCGACGCCGGAATACGCCAGGACGGCGAGCCGAAGCCTGCTCACCACCATCTCACCCAACGAGCGGCTTCAGTACCTGTTCCACCCCTGGGTAAGCTATGCCATTGTGCCGATCTTCGCCCTGGCCAACGCCGGTGTGATCATCAACAGCGACGTGCTCGGCCATGCGCTCTCTTCGCCGATCACGATCGGCATCGTCCTCGGACTAGTGGTCGGAAAACCACTCGGGATCATCGGATTCACCTGGGTCGCGACGAGACGATGGTTCGGCGGTCTCCCGCTCACGGTCCCATGGTCGGCGCTGATAGGCGCCGGGGTAGTGGCCGGGATCGGATTCACGGTGTCGCTGTTGATCGCCGACCTCTCTTTTGCCGGACAGGACCTGGAGGACTCCAAGCTCGGGATTCTGGGCGCCTCGATCCTGGCATCGATCCTGGCCTGGATCGTATTTCGTCTCCTCGCTCGGGCTCCTGAAGCGGTGCGCACTCCCGGTCGGACGCGTCTTGCCAGCCGACCGGTCGACCTGACAGATCCGGTCGACCCCGAGATCGATCACATCCGCGGACCGAGCGATGCCAGGGTGATCCTGGTCGAGTACGGCGACTTCGAGTGCCCTTACTGCGGCCGGGCCGAGTCGGTGACCAGAGAGCTGGTGCGCAGCTTTGGTGACGACCTTGCGTTCGTCTTCAGGCACTTGCCATTGGTCGATGTCCACGAACATGCCGAGCTGGCCGCTGAGGCGGCCGAGGCGGCGGGGACGCAGGGGAAGTTCTGGGAGATGCACGACTTGCTTCTCGTTAACCAGGACGATCTGGAGCTCCAAGACTTGATGCGATATGCCGAAGAGCTCAAGCTCGATCTCGATCGGTTCTCGGAGGATGTCGCTTCACGCCGTCACTCACTCCGTGTCGCCCGGGACGTCGAGAGCGCCGATGAGAGCGGCGTGGCCGGGACACCGACCTTCTTCATCAACGGGAGACGGCACTATGGGCCCTACGACGTCGACTCGCTGACCGAGGCACTACGTCTCGAGGAACAGGCCGTAGTGCGATGAGCGAACGGCCAGACATCACCACATCCATCCCAATTGGGTGCCCCAATTGACCGAGTCCGATCACAAGCCCATCCTCCGTCGCTACCTCCAAGAAGTCTGGAATGAGGCCAACCCCTCCGCGGTAACCAGGTTCATCGCTCCAGACTTCAGACGTCACGAATCAGCGATGGGCGAGCCACTCGATACCGAAGGGCAGATCAACCGTATCCGTGGGTTTCAGGCCGCCTTTCCCGACGTCACGATCACGGTTGAGGATGTTGTCGCCCAAGGTGACCTGATCGCTTTCCGCTCGGTTATGCGGGGTACGCATCAGGGCGAATTCATGGGCATCCCGGCGACAGGCCGGACGATCGAGGTGGGCTTGCTCGACCTGATCCGGGTCGAGGATGGGCGCTTCGCCGAGCAGTG
>CAZRID010000283.1:0-4519 GCA_964600055.1 uncultured Acidimicrobiaceae bacterium | reverse complement strand
TGATCGCTGCCGCCGGCACGGGAGGCCATGTGTTTCCCGGGCTGGCTGTGGGCGAGGCGTTGGTCGCCCTCGGTGTTGCCCCGGACGACGTGCTCTTCGTCGGCGGCGACCGAATCGAGGCAACGGTCTATCCCGACGCCGGGTTTCCCTTCCTCGGGCTCGAGCTGAGGGGACTGCAGCGGGCGCTGACAACAAGGAACCTCGGTCTGCCCCGCGTTGTGTGGCGCGCCCGCGATCGCATCGGCGTCGAGATGACCCGGCGCCAGACCCGGGTGGCCCTGGGCCTGGGTGGCTATGTGACGATTCCTTTGGCCCTTGCCACCCGAAAGACAGGGGTCCCCCTCCTCGTGGCCGAGCAGAATGCTGTTGCCGGGCTGGCCAATCGCGTCGCATCCCGTCGGGCGATTCGCAGCTTCACCTCCTTCCCCGACACCCACGGGATGGAACGTGGGGAGTGGGAGGGCAACCCGGTGCGAAAGGCATTGGCCGACTTCGACCGGGGGCGCCTCCTGGAGGAAGGCCTGGCGAGATACGGGCTCGAGCGGACTTCGCCCGTTCTCGGCGTGTTTGGCGGGTCGTTGGGTGCCGGCGCTCTCAACACCGCCACCCGGGATCTCGTGACATCATGGAGTGGTCCCCCGATCCAGGTGGTCCATCTCACCGGCCGGGGCAATTTCATGCCGGGCGAGATCACTTCGCTGAACACCAAGTGGCATCAGATCGAATTCGAGGACCGCATGGAGCTGTTCTATGCAGTGTCCGACCTGGTCATCGCCAGGGCCGGTGGTGGAGTGGCTGAACTGACCGCCACCGGTACTCCGTCGATCCTGATCCCGGGTGAGTTCGGCTCGTCCGGGCATCAGACTGCCAATGCCGAGTTTCTCCGCGCCGAAGGTGCGGCCCTGGTCCTGACGCAGGATCGGATCGGCGAATTGCCTCGCGTGGTCGAAGAGTCCATCTTCGATTCCGGGAGGCTGGAGACTATGAGAATCGCGGCCGGGAAGATCGCAAAGCCACAGGCGGCGGCGACAATCGCCGGCGCAATGCTGGAGCTTGCGGGATGAGACTCGAATATCACCGGGTGCACCTGATCGGGGCGGGTGGCGCCGGGATGAGCGCGATCGCCAAGGTCCTGGCGGGCATGGGTCACACGGTGTCCGGTTCCGACCAGCGCGGAGGTTCCACCCTCGATCGACTAGCCGACTTCGGGGTGACCACCTACACCGGTCACCACCCCGAGGTTGTCCAAGCGGCCGACCTGGTGGTGGCCTCTTCGGCGGTGCCCGAGCGAGATCCCGAGCTGATGGCTGCGGTCGAGGCCGGGATCCCGGTCTGGCGTCGTCCCGACCTCCTGGCTGCCCTCTCCGAGGGGATCCCAACCATCGGGGCCACCGGGACGCACGGGAAGACGACGACGACCGCACTGCTCATAGCGGCCCTCCGGGCGGCGGGGGAGGACCCGAGCTTCATCGTGGGCGGCGACCTCACCGATTGGAACACGAATGGGCATTTCGGATCGACGAACCTGCTGGTGGTCGAGGCGGACGAGGCGTTCCGCACCTTCGAACGGCTGCATCTCGACGGTCTGATCATCACCAATGTCGAAACCGAGCATCTCGAGCATTTCGGGACCGAGACCGATCTCCTGGACAGCTTCGTGATGGTGGCCAATTCGGTCACCGGGCCGGTGGTCGCCTGTGCCGACGACCCGGGCGCCCTCGAAGTGGCGAGACTGGTCGGTGCCGTCACCTATGGGATGGGCCCTGACGCCGATTGGCGGATAACCGACCTGACCCATGCCAATGGGGGGAGTCGATTCGAGCTGATCGGCCCCGGTCGCAAGGTCCATGTCAGTTTGAGCAGACCTGGCGCCCATGTGGCAACGAACGCTGCCGGGGCCCTGGCCCTGCTCTCGGTGCTCGGGCGCGACATCGAGGCGTCGGCACTGGGCCTCGCCTCGTTTCGTGGTGTCGCCCGGCGTTGGGAGCTGCGGGGGATGGTTTCAGGTGTGACCCTGATTGATGACTATGCCCACCATCCCACCGAGGTCGCCGCCACCCTCGAGGCCGCCGCGGGCGCAGTCCCGGGTCGGGTATGGGCCGTGTTCCAACCCCATCTCTACAGCCGCACCGCCCGTTTTCACGAGGAGTTCGGCGAAGCCCTGAGCCAGGCCGATGTGGTGGTGGTGACCGACGTCTACGGATCCAGGGAGGAACCGGTGCCAGGCGTCACTGGTGAGCTGGTGGCGGATGCCGCCAAGAGACATGGAGCCAGCGTCCACTACGTCCCCCATATGGCCGACCTGGCCCCGTTCCTCGCGGATCGAGTGGCATCCGGCGACCTGGTCTTGACCATGGGCGCCGGCGACATCACCCTGGTCCCCACCGAGCTGGCGATGCGACTCGCGGAGCGGACGTGATCGATCTCGATGCGCTGATCGCGGTGGGCACGATCCGCGAGAACGTGGCTCTGGGGCCCTACACGACGTACAAGTCCGGTGGCCCCGCCCGCTATCTCATGGAAGTGGGCACTCTCACGGAGCTGGAGGGCCTCTCCGGCGCGGGCGGGATCTCCGACTTGCCGGTGCTCGTCCTTGGCCGTGGTTCCAACATCGTCGTTTCCGATTCGGGATTTCCCGGGCTCGTGATTCGTCTCGGGCCGACCTTCGGTGCGATCGAGATCGACGGGACAGTGGTGACTTCGGGAAGCTCGGCGCCGTTGGCTCAGGTGGCCCGGGCCAGTGTCAATGCCGGTCTCGGCGGGCTGGAGTTCTTTGTCGGAATCCCGGGGTCGGTCGGCGGGGCGGTGCGACAGAACGCGGGCTGTTTCGGGTCCGAGACCAGGGATCGGCTCATCGAGGCCACCATCCTCGATCTGAGCGATGCCCGGGTGACGACCAGCACGCCGGACCAACTCGATATGTCATACCGCCACTCCAGCGTGACCGCGACCCAGGTAGTGCTGGCTGCCAGGTTCCGGGCCTGGGAGGGCGATGTTGCGGAAGGTCTCGAGGAGCTGCGCCGGATCACCCGCTGGCGTCGTGACAACCAGCCCGGCGGGACCTTCAACGCCGGCAGTGTCTTCAAGAACCCACCCGGCGACACGGCGGGGGAGATCATCGACTCACTGGGTCTGAAAGGGATGAAGGTCGGCGACGTCGCGGTGTCAACCAAACACGCCAACTTCTTCGTGGCCGGCCCCGAGGCCACTTCGAGTGACATTCGAAGACTGGTCGTGGCCGTGAAAGACCGCGTTCTCGAGGAGACCGGCACCAATCTGGAACCGGAAATCCAGTTTGTGGGATTCGAAAATGACCATTGATCCACGATTGATCGAGCGCAGGCGAGAGGTTGCCGAGGACCGGGCCCGGAGAAACATCGGGCGACTGGTCCGATTCCTGATCGTGCTCGGGGTGATCGGTGCCATCGTGTGGCTGCTGCTCTCGCCTTTGCTGAGCGTCAAGGAGGTCACAACCTCGGGCATCGCCTCCAGTGCCACGCACAGCGCCCTCGTCGAGGAGGGGATCCTGGCCGGGACACCGATGATTCTGATCCGGGCCGAGCGGATCGTCGCCAACCTCGAGCAGGATCCGTGGGTCCGGGAGGCTGTGGTCGATCTCGATTGGCCAAATCGGGTCGCGGTCCGGGTCGAGGAGCGGATGCCGATCGCGTGGGTCGAGACTGCCGACGGCTGGGACCGCCGGGCGGTCGATGGCGTCGCCCTCCCTTCGGCCGATGAGCCCGACGACTCGATGCCCCGGATCGAGTTCTCCAACCTGGCCCGGTCGGAGGCGGGTCGCTCCCGCGACATCCTCGGAGCCCTCGAGTTCGCCGACGCGCTGCCCGTGGAGCTGAGGTCGGGGACCAGGGTGCGGGCCGAGGCCAACGGAGAGCTCTGGGCTGAGGTTTTGGGGTTTCAGGTGAGATTGGGCAGGCCAATCGAGATGAGGGCCAAGGCTCTCAGTCTCGACGCCCTCCTCCGGGAGCAGCCCGCGGCTGGCTCGACTCTGACCCTCATCGCCCCTACTCATCCCGCCATTTCGCCGCCGGGCAACGGGCAGGAGAGTCGGGGAGGAACAACCCTGAACGTCTAGTTGAGGCTTATAGATTATGACTTTACTTAACCCACCCCAAACGGTAAACCTCTACTTCAGCTTTGGATTTCCACTGGAGGATGATTCGTTGTGAGCACGTCGAGCGGTGGCTACTTGGCCGTGATAAAAGTGGTCGGGATAGGTGGCGGCGGAGTCAACGCCGTGAACCGGATGGTCGAGGCGGGGATTCGGGGCGTCGAGTTCATCGCCCTGAACACCGATGCCCAGGCCCTCCTCATGAGTGACGCCGACGTCAAGTTGGACATCGGTCGTGAGGTGACCCGCGGTCTCGGTGCCGGCGCCAACCCCGAGATCGGGCGGGCTGCGGCCGAGGAGCACAAGGCCGAGTTGGAAGACGCCCTCAAGGGCTCGGACATGATCTTCATCACCGCCGGCGAGGGTGGCGGCACCGGCACCGGTGGCGCC
>CAZRID010000282.1:0-4542 GCA_964600055.1 uncultured Acidimicrobiaceae bacterium | reverse complement strand
CCGATGAACCTGCTCGAAGCCACCAATTTCCTCTTCGGCTTCCGACCCGAGCAGTTCCTTCCCGAGGGCATCGCCGATGACGAGGGTGACCGGGTCGCTTTCACCTTCCATGTCAACCGGATCGAGTACCTGGGGTCGGAACGTTATCTCTACGGGCACATCCGGGAGTACGACGAGACCAAGATCATCGCCATGCTCCCCGCCACCGTCACCCTTCCCATTGCCGTCGATCAGGATCACAAGTTCTCGGTTGCCCGCAACCAACTCCGGTTCTTCGACTGGGAAGCAGGCCACAAGATCGCGCCCCAACCGCTGAACCCATGACAACGCCGACCCCCGACCGCGGACGCTATCTGGCAGACAACCCCAGGTTCCTGGCCGGCCTGTTCATGTCGCCAGCCGTCATCTACATCATCGCCCTGGTCGGTTTTCCCTTCGTCCTCGCCATCATCTACTCCTTCACCGATATCAGCACCGGGAACCCCGATCTCGAGTTCGTCGGGTGGGACACGTTTCGCCGGGTGCTCGAGGACCCGGTGTTCAGAGGGGCGTTGTGGAACACGCTCTTGTTCGCCGTCATCGCCAATCTGCTGGTGGTGGTGCTGGCAACCGCTCTGGCCGAGGTGCTCACCAAGGACTTCAGGGGTAAATGGCTGGTGCGGTTCCTGGTCTTGCTGCCCTGGGTTGCCCCGGTCTCTCTGGCCACCATCACCTGGCTCTGGACCCTGGACTCGATCTTCTCCCCTATCGACTGGGTCCTCCGTCGGCTGGGGCTGATCACCGAGAACATGTACTGGCTGGGCCAACCTGAGCTGGCACGGTTGTCGGTGATCGTGGTCCAGGCCTGGCGCGTGATCCCACTGGCGGCGGTGATCGTCATGGCCGGTCTCATCGCCATACCCAGCGAGATCAATGATGCGGTGGCGGTCGACGGCGCCGGATCGTGGCGGAAGAGATTCCAGATCACCATCCCACTGCTGGCCCCGATCATCGCCGTCGCCGTTCTCTTCGGGGTGATCCTCACTATCTCCGACATGAGCGTGGTCTATGTGCTCACCCGGGGCGGCCCGACCAACTCGACCCAGGTCCTGTCCACCTGGGCGTTCATCAAGGGGATCGAAGGCGGTGCCCTGGGTCAGGGTGCTGCCGTGGCCCTGTTCCTCCTGCCCGTCCTGATCGGGATCACCGCGGTGGTCCTGCGGTTGGCCCGCCGTCGCGAGGTGCTGTGAGATGACCTGGAAGAGCACCGACGTCAAGGCGCTACAACGGAGCGCGGAGCGACGACGCCGGCTGGGCCGATTTGGCACCTACACCACCGCCATCCTCTTCGCCCTGTTCGCTGCCTTCCCGTTCAGCTGGGCCCTGATCAGCATGTTCAAGCAGTCCAGCGACCTTTACGTCAAGGACAACAACCCGTTCTGGTTCAACGAGGCGCCCACGCTGGAGCATCTCCGGTTGCTCTTCCTCGACACCAACTATCTGACGTTCATCAGAAACAGCCTGATCGTGGGTTTGGCTGTCACTCTGATCACCCTGGTTCTCGCCCTTCCCGCCGCCTACGCGTTGGCCCGGCTCCGGCTGCGCTGGGGGGAGCGGTTGGGAATCGCGATCTTCCTCGTCTACCTGATCCCACCCACGCTCCTCTTCATCCCGATGACCCGGGTGATCACCAGCCTCGGTCTTCAGGAGTCGCTCTGGTCTTTGATCCTCGTGTACCCCACGATCACCATCCCCATCTCCGCCTGGCTGCTCATGGGCTTCTTCAAGGGGATACCCATGGACATCGAGGAACAGGCAATGGTCGACGGTCAGAGCCGAATCGGCGCCATTGTCCGGGTCGTGCTGCCCCTCATGTACCCCGGGATCATCGCCGTCGTCGTGTTCGCCTTCACCCTGGCCTCACACGAGTTCATCTATGCCCTGGCCTTCAACAAGTCCTCGGCGGTGAAGACCATCGCCACTGGGGTCCCCACCGAGCTGGTGCGTGGCGATGTGTTCTTCTGGCAATCGCTTCAGGCCGCGGTGATCCTGATCGCGGTGCCGATCGCTCTGCTCTTCAACGCCTTCCTCGACCGGTTCATATCAGGGTTCACCATGGGAGCAGTCAAGGGTTAGACCGGCCTCCCGAAGACAATCGACCGGCTGGCGTCTGTCGGTAGCCTCCACCCACCGAGCCATCGAGGAGGGTGATATGGAGTTCGATCCGGTCCGCATGCTGGTAGGCGATTTCTCATGGGAATTCACCCTGGAGATCGTCCTGCGAACGGTGATCATGTACGTCTACACGCTGGGGGTGGTCCGCATCCTCGGGAAACGTGGTCTGGGGCATCTGTCGCCATTCGAGTTGGTGATCATCGTCGCCCTCGGCTCGGCAGTCGGCGATCCCATGTTCTACGCCGACGTCCCTCTGGTGCACGGGATCATCGTCATCACGGTGGTGGTGGCCCTACAGCGGGTTCTGGAGGAGCTCACCGGGCGGTCGCCTCGGCTCGAGTCGGTCCTGGAGAGCCGGGCACGGCGTCTGATCGCTGCAGGTGTGGTCGATGCAGAGGCCTTGGACTCAGAGGAGCTGACGGAGACCGAGCTGTTCTCGGCCCTCCGCGAGCGGGAGGTCGAGCATCTCGGACAGGTCAGGCTGGCCTACCTCGAACCCTCCGGGGTGATAACCGTGTTCAAGGTCGACAAAGGCGAGGCTCCGCAGGGAAGATCGGTGTTGCCTGACTGATCACACTCCGGAACTTTGCCAACCGACATCCCATCGTGCCGGGCGTGTAGGTTCCGCATTTAGCGACTTCAGGAGGCGGTCGCGCCCTCACTGCGGTGCGTCACGGTGGAACTGCGCGACTGAAAGGACCTCCCATGCCATTCACCGAGGCTCATCTGATCGATGTCGCCGATGGAGTCCAGGCGGACCAATTCACAGTCGGCGAGCACATCGAGCGGACGTCGCTCAACGATCTTCCAGACATTTACCGCAAACTGCTCGATGAGCCCGTGACCGCGGTCCTGGCGGTGATGGGGAGTGACGGAAGGCCACACCTGACTCCGGTGTGGATCGGGCACGACGGAGACAGGATCATCTTCAACTTCGCCGAGCACCGCAAGAAAACGGGGTGGATCCGGAACAACCCCGAGCTATCTGTCCTCATGGTGAACCCGGCCAACCCCTATCACTGGATGAGCCTGATGGTCACTGTCGTCGAAGAGGTTAAGGAAGACGATCCCGACGGTCACCGGGCGACCGAGACCATCGACCAGGCGTGGGTGAAATACGCCGGAGCCGAACCTCCGTACGGTCTCCGCGATCCCTCGATGGACGAGAAGCGGGTTCTGTTCGTGTGCAGAGTCGACAGGGTCGCGACCTTCGGACGTCCCTGAGCCCCGAGACACCTATTCGTCGCTGAGAACGGCCGCGGCGATCCTTCGGACGCGTTCGGGGTCGGCGATCGCGTCGATCTCCACGATCCTGCCCTCGCTCACGGTGAATCCCATCACAGAGAACGGCCGCCCACCGACAGTGATGACCGCTCCAGCTGCCCCGTTCACCAGGGCAGGTCGCACCAGCGCGCCCGGTATGGAGCGCGCCTGGCGCGCGACGGCCGCCGCGCCACGGATCACCTCCGAAGGGCGTCTGGCGCCGAAGTCGGCTCTCAGCACGACGTCGGGGTCGAGCAACGCGACGAGGGCGTCGAAGTCACCCCCGCGTGCTGCCAGGAAGAAGGCATCGACCACCTCTCGTTGACGAGCGAGGTCGGGATCGGGAGCCGGTATCTCGGCTCCCTTGACCCGTCGTCGCGCCCTGCTGGCGAGCTGTCTCGCTGCCTCAGGAGATCGACCAACCATGGGAGCGATCTCCTCGAAAGGCAACTGGAACATGTCGTGGAGCACGAACGCGAGCCGCTCTGCCGGCGACAGGGCATCGAGCACGACGAGGAGGGCGAGGCTGACCGAGTCGGCCAGCAACGCTTCCTCCTCTGGTTGCAGGTCCCCCTCTGGGCTGATGACCGGGTCGGGAAGACGCACCCCAAGAGACTCCTCCCGTCGAACGTTGCGCGAACGCAGCATGTTCAGGCAGACGCGGGCGGTGATCGTGGTCAACCAGCCGCCGAGGTTCTCGACCTGGTCCACCCCTGCCCGGCTGACCCGCAACCAGGTGTCCTGCACCGCGTCGTCTGCCTCGGCCAGCGAGCCGAGCATCCGATAGGCCACCGCCCGCAGATGGGCCCGGTGCTCCTCGAAGCGGTCTGCCAGCCACTCGTTCTCGTCCATCGGTCACATCCTCGTGTTCCCAGGTGTCATTGGAGTGATCCCGCACAGGGGACATATGTGACAAGGAGACTCACTGTGAGAAATGAGATGAGCAACCCCGTGACCTCACCCATTCTGGTCACCGGCGGAACAGGCACCCTGGGACGGCTCGTCGTCGCCGGGCTCAAGGACATCGGCCGCGACGTCCGGGTGCTCAGCCGGCAAAGCCGCCAGGCCGACGAAGGTGTCGAGCTCGTGACCGGTGACCTGGCCACGGGCGAGGGGATCGATGCC
>CAZRID010000281.1:0-4548 GCA_964600055.1 uncultured Acidimicrobiaceae bacterium | reverse complement strand
CCGACATGCAAGGACGGTTTCCAAACATTCACTTGGGCGCGCAATGTCCCCGAAACCGGTAGCGTGACGCGCTCGCGGGTGGTCCTACGCCCGCGACAACCCAACAAGGGAGGAAATGAGTATGAAACGAGTGCGCTGGTTGGCGCTCGTCGCTGTATTTGCAGTTGTCATCGCAGCCTGCGCTGACAGCGGAACCGACGACACGACGATAACCGCGGGTGGTGATGAGACGACAACGACGGCAGGAGAGGCCACGACCACATCGGTCGACCCCGGAACGCCGTTCGAGGGTCTCACACTGGATTCCGGTGGTTGTGGGCGAGAGCTCGGCTACAACGATGCGGAAGGCGCCCCTGCGACCTATCAAGGTCGGGTCAACACGATCACAGCAGTGGACGAGCTCACGGTTGAGTTCGCACTCTGTGGACCGCACCCGGCTTTCCTGGCACAGATCGCTTTCGGCGTCTTCGGGATCCAGCCCGCCGAGCACCTCGAGGCAACTGGAGGAGCCCCGCTCCGCAACCCGATCGGCACCGGTCCGTACTCACTCCAAGAGTGGGTGGGAGGCGACTCGGTCGTCTTCAGTCGCTTCGACGACTACTACGGCGAGCAGCCGACTCACGCAACAGCAGTGTTGAGATGGGCGACTGAGAGCGCCGGTCGTCTGGTTGAGCTCCAGGCCGGAACGGTCGACGGGATCACCTTCCCCGGGACCGAGGACCTGGAGACCATCGAGGCGGATGCGAACCTGCAACTCCTGCCCAAGCTCGAGCCCAACATCTTCTACATGGGCTACACCAACACCTTCGAGCCATGGAACGACCCGAACGTGCGGTTGGCGGTATCTCTTGGTATCGATCGGCAGCGGATCGTGGACACCTTCTACCCGCCAGGGTCCGAGGTGGCCGACTACTTCACCCCGTGCTCCGTGGAGAACGGTTGTGAGGGCGAGGCCTTCCCGGCCATGGACCTGGAGCGGGCACAGCAGCTGCTGGCCGACGCCGGGTTCCCGGACGGGTTCGAGACTTCGATCTACTACCGCGATGTCGACCGTGGCTACCTGCCAACACCGGGCGACGTTGCAGCCGACATCCAGGCGCAGCTCAGCGCCAACCTCGGTATCGAGGCAGAGATCGTGCTCATGGAGTCCGCGGAGTTCATTCAGACCTCCTCCGCAGGTGGCCTGGACGGAATCCACCTCTTGGGGTGGACGGGTGACTACCCGCACGTGACCAACTTCCTCGACCAGCACTTCGGGGTCGACAACACCCAATTCGGTGACTCTTACCCGGCGATCTCCGATCCTCTGCGTGAGGCGTCCACGACCCCGGATCCGGTGGCCGCGGCTCCTCTCTATGAGGCGGCCAACAATGCCATCAACGAGAACGTCCCGATGCTCCCGATAGCCCATGGCGGGGCGTATTACGCGGCCGGTGCCGACGTGCAGGGTGCCTATGCACCGCCGTGGGGTCATGAGAAATGGAACTTGTGGGACAACGGAGCCGACACACTGGTGTTCATGCAGGGCAACGAGCCAATCTCGTTGTACTGCGCGGATGAGACCGACGGTGAGTCGCTACGTGCCTGTGGTCAGGTCGTGGAGGCCCTCTACGGGTACACCCCTGACGGCCTGGTCGAACCACGGCTCGCCACCGAGTGCGTGCCCAACGACGACCTCAGCGTGTGGACCTGCACACTCCGCGAAGGAGTGTTGTTCCATGACGGGTCGACTCTCGACGCCAATGACGTCGTGACGTCGTTCACGGCCGGTCTCGATGCCGCCAGCCCGCTGCATGTGGGCAACAGCGGCGTGTTCGAGTACTACGCCTACCTATGGAACGGTCTGATCAACCCGCCCGAGCCAGAACCAGCCGAGGGTTAAGCCCGGAGTTGGCTGACAGTCGGAGGGGGAGACGCTTAGGCGTCTCCCCCTCCTCTACCCTCCCGGGGCCCGCATGCTGAGCTACATCTCCAGACGCGTTCTGCTCGCGATTCCAGTGCTGATAGGGATCGTGGTGGTGGTGTTCTTCCTCATCAGAGCCATCCCCGGAGACCCCTGCACATCATTGCTCGGCGAACGCGCCACGGCGGAGGCTTGCGCGCGGTTCGATGAGGCCAATGGGTTGAACGAGCCGATCATCGTCCAGCTCGGCATCTACATGAAGAACATCGTCACGTTCAACCTGGGCGAGTCGGTTCGCTTCTCCCGTCCGGTGAACGAACTTCTGATCGAGCGCCTGCCCCTCACCGCCGAGCTCGCCTTGTCCGCGCTGACGATCGCGGTTGTGGTCGGTGTGCCACTGGGCATCGTCGCCGCCCGCCGGCACAACACCGGCGTCGACACCGGAACCATGGCACTGGCCAACATCGGTGTCTCGATGCCAGTGTTCTGGCTGGGGCTGATGCTCGCCTATGTCTTCGCCATTCTCCTCAAGGACACCCCGTTTGTCCTGCCACCCTCGGGGCGACTCAGCGCTGGCGTGTTCTCCATCCCCTACTACGAAGTATGGGGATGGCAGCTCGAACAAGGCACGCCCTGGGCGTCGTTCAACGAGTACGTAGCCAACCACTACATCTTCAACACCTTCATCACTTTCCAATGGGACGTCTTCTGGGATGCGGTCAAGCACATGATCCTGCCCGCCGTCGCGCTGGCCACGATCCCGATGGCGATCATTGCGAGGATCACCCGCTCGTCGCTGCTCGAAACTCTGGGCAAGGACTACATCCGGACCGCACGGGCCAAAGGCGCCCCGGAGTCACGTGTGGTGCGCAGTCACGGTTTCCGCAACGCCCTTCTTCCCGTGGTGACCATCATCGGGTTGCAGCTTGGGGCCCTCCTCGGCGGAGCCGTTCTCACCGAGACTGTTTTCAATCTCTCCGGGGTGGGACGCGCCCTCTACGACGCCATCACCGGGCGGGACTACGCCATCGTCCAGGGCTTCACCGTGATCATCGCCGGCATCTATGTCGTGGTGAATCTCCTCGTCGACCTGTCGTATGCCTACCTCGACCCCCGGATCAGGCTGGAATGAGCCGATGACCGGGAGCCAGGAGCACGGCCACAAGCCTGTCGTCTCGCACGCCAGGGCCCTGGAGACACTCCAGGCCCAAGCCGCCGATGTGACCCGGCTCTACGACAAGCCCATGAGCCAGTGGCGTCTGGCCATGAGGAGGTTCAGGGAGCGCAAGTCGGGCATGATCGGTCTCGGTATCGTCGTGGCCCTGATCCTGGTGGCGATACTCGCCCCGGTGCTGGCTCCGTACGACCCGATCGAGGTGCTAATCGGCATCGAAGAAGTGTCCAGGTACGACCCGCCGTGTATTCACGCCCTGGGGTGTCCCGAAGATCAGCCTCAACACGTAATGGGCATCGACGGGAATGTGCGGGATCAGTTCTCGCGGGTGATCTACGGGTCACGTGTGTCGCTCACGCTGGGTTTCTTCACAGTGACCCTCGCCCTCTTGGTGGGGGCAAGTATCGGGGCACTGGCCGGGTTTCGGGGTGGATGGTTCGACAATTCCGCGATGAGGGTCATGGACGTGGTCCTCGGCTTTCCATCGCTGCTGCTCGCCATCGCCATCGTGGCCGTCCTCGGCCCGGGATTGCGCAATGCGCTGCTCGCCATTGCCATCGTCACCATTCCCGGTTATGCCAGGGTGATGCGGGCGCAGGTACTCGCCATCAAAGAGAGTGACTACGTCTCGGCATCGATTGCCTTGGGCGCCTCGCCACGCCAGATCCTCTGGCGCCGGGTGATCCCCAACGCCCTCACCCCTCTCGTAGTACTGGCGACTCTCGGAGTGGCCACCGCCATTCTCGAAGCGGCTGGTCTTTCCTTTCTTGGCCTCGGCGCCCAGCCGCCAGCCGCCGAGTGGGGCTCCATGCTCGCCTCGGAGCGGAACCAGGTGTTCACCGCCCCCCACCTGGTGTTCTTCCCCGGTCTCGCCATCATGATCACGGTGCTCGGCTTCAACCTGATGGGTGACGGCCTGCGTGACGCACTCGACCCGACCTTGAACAAATGAGCGCGGCACGACCCCTTCCCGAGCCAATCGACATGGATGTGCCGAGGTCGGTGCCGGCCGGCGAGCGTCTGCTCGAGATCCGCGGTCTGAAGACCCACTTCGACACACGTGACGGGGTGGTGAAGGCGGTCGACGCGGTCGACCTTCACGTCGATCGGGGAGAAGTCCTGGGGATTGTCGGCGAGTCGGGTTGCGGTAAATCGGTGACCTCACTCTCGATCATGGGCCTGGTTTCCCATCCGGGTGAGATCGTCGCCGGTCAGATCCTCTTCGAGGGCAAAGATCTCGCCCACATGAAGAAAGAGGAAGTGCGCAAGCTTCGGGGCGATCAGATCTCCATGATCTTCCAACAGCCAACCTCGGCGCTCAACCCCGTCTACCGGGCTGGCGCCCAGATCAAGGAAGTCTTCGAGTTTCACCGCGACTGGTCGGAGGAGATCGAGGACAAGAAGGTCCTCGAGATGCTGGCCAAGGTGGACATCCCCGATCCGAAGCGACGTGCCGATGCCTATCCACACG
>CAZRID010000280.1:0-4567 GCA_964600055.1 uncultured Acidimicrobiaceae bacterium | reverse complement strand
CGATGACGGTCGTGTGGAGTGACTGGTACAGGTTGATCTTGGGCATCGCGATGTAGTCCTTGAAGCGTCCGGTCACCGGCACCCAATGGCTGTGAATCAGCCCCAGGGCGGCGTAGCAGTCCCTCATGGTGGGGGTGATGATCCGGATCCCGATCAGGTCGTGGATGTCTTCGAACGGGCGGTTCTGCTCACGCATCTTTCGGTAGATCGAGTACTGATGCTTTGGCCGGCCCGTCACCTCGGCTTCGATCCCCGAATCGTTGAGGATACCCGAGACCTCCCCCACCATCTTCTCGATGAACGCCTCTCGCTCCGGGGCCCGCTCGGCCAACTTGGCCTGGATCTCGGCATTGGGGCCCGGGTAGAGAATGGCGAAACAGCGGTCCTCGAACTCGTGCTTTATCTCCTGGACACCGAGTCTGTGGGCAAGTGGGGCGTACACATCGAGTGTCTCCTGGGCGACCCTCTGCTGTTTCTCGTCACGGAGGGCGTGGACTGTCCGCATGTTGTGCAGCCGGTCGAAGAGCTTGATGATCAGCACCCGCACGTCCTGGGCCATGGCCACGACCATCTTCCGGATCGTGGCCGCCTGGGCCTGTTCCCGGTTCGAGTAGCGAACTCTGTCGAGCTTGGTGACACCGTCGATGAGACGTGCCACTTCGTCACCGAACTGAGCCGAGATGTCGCCCACCGTTAGCGGAGTGTCCTCGACAGTGTCATGGAGCAGGGCTGCGGCGAGGGTTGGCTCGTCGAGACCGTATTCGGCCAACATCAGGGCAACCATCAGCGGATGGGTGATGTAAGGATCCCCGGTCTTGCGCACCTGCCCCTCGTGCGCGTCACGGGCTACCTCGTAGGCCCGTCTCAGCAGGTCGGTATTTCCCTCCGGGTGATGGGCCAGGAAGGCTTCGCAGACGTCTTCGAATTCAGCCTGTCGCTGTTCAGTCGTAGGTGATAAGGGCATGCAGGGGTACACCATTCAGAAGTCGCGCACCGTTGAGGAAGCGGAGTTCGATGAACACCGCGAACCCGATCACGTCGGCGCCTATCCCCTGTAGCAACCGGATCGCAGCCGCGGCTGTTCCCCCGGTGGCGATCACGTCGTCGACCAGCAGAATCTTCTCTCCGACGTGGGCCGCATCTGTGTGGATCTCAAGGGCGTCGGTCCCGTATTCGAGCGTGTAGTCCTCCCGCACCGTCTCAAACGGGAGCTTTCCCGGCTTGCGGACCGGGATGAACCCGGCTCCGAGGCGGCCTGCAACCGGGGTGGCGAGTGTGAACCCCCGGGCTTCGATGCCGGCGACCTTGGTCACCCCCGAGTCGTAGTACGGCGCGGCAAGCGCGTCGATCAGAGTGGCAAAAGCAGGGCCATCGGCGAGAACCGGGGTGATGTCCTTGAACACCACACCAGGCTCCGGAAAGTCGGGAATGTCACGAATGAGCGAGGTGAGATGTTCCACGAAGGGAAGTCTACGGTGAGATCAGGCCTCATCTGCTCCAACAACCGACCCGATGGCACGTCGGGAAACCCGGATCTTGCCCTCTTCGACCCGGAGCACCACGCTGTCCTCTTCCACGGAGACAACGGTTCCGTGGATGCCACCGATTGTCCGCACCTCCTGACCGGCGGTCAAAGAAGACGACAGCTGCTTCTGCTGCTTGGCGCGCTGGCGTTGGGGTCGGATGATGAACAACCAGAAAACCGCAACCATCAAACCGAGGAAGATCAGCGATGGCAACGGGCTCCCCGCGGCCTCCTGAGCTACGACGACATGGGTCACTGGGGTCCTCCAAATCGGTGAAATCCGACCGCCGGAGGTTAGGCAGCGCGAGGGGCCTAGGGCGAACCGTTGGAGCGATTTTCTCGGACGTCGGCGACGAAGGACTCATAGACGCCATTTCCGATCGCATCGGCTGCACCACGAATCAGGCCGAGGGTGTAATTGAGGTTGTGGATGGTGAGCAGACGGTGGGATGAGAGCTCTTTCACTCGCACCAGATGACGCAGATAGGCGCGGGAGTAGTGCTGACAGGTGTGACAGGGACAGGCGTCGTCGATCGGCCCCTCGTCGGCCTCGAATTCTGCATTGCGCAGGTTGAAGTCCCCGAACCGGGTCAGCACCTTCCCATGACGGGCGAGGCGGGTCGGCAACACACAGTCGAACATGTCGGCCCCCCTGGCGATGGCTTCGAGAAGCCCATCGGTGTCCCCCAGACCCATCACGTAGCGGGGCTTCTCCACGGGCAACTCGGCTATTGCGCACTCAAGGGCGAGTTCTCTTTCGTCGGCCGTCTCCCCAACCGAGAGGCCACCGATGCCAAACCCGGGAAAGTCGAGCTCGGCAGTCTTCCGGGCGCTCTCGGCGCGAAGGTCGGGGTCGACTCCACCCTGGACGATCCCGAACAGGGCCTGGTCGGGTCGCGTATGCGCCTCGCGACAGCGCTCAGCCCAGCGCAGGGTCCGCTCCATCTCGGCCTGAACCCTGGCCCTTGGCGCAGGGAGCCCAACGCAGACGTCGAGCACCATCGCCATGTCGGGCCCGAGATCCTCCTGGATCCTCACTGCATCCTCGGGAGTGAGGTCCACCATCGACCCGTCGTACACAGACCGGAACCTTGCCCCCGACTCGTCGATCACCGGCTCGAGGGAGAAGATCTGAAATCCTCCGGAGTCGGTCAGGATCGGACCGTGCCAGGCCATGAAATCGTGGAGCCCACCCAGCTTGGCTATCAGCGACGGGCCGGGGCGCAGCATCAGGTGATAGGTGTTGGCGAGCAGGATCTCCGCCCCGACACGCTCCATGTCCTCACTGTCCACCGCCTTCACCGCGGCCCGGGTCCCCACCGGCATGAAGGCCGGGGTCCGGATCCGACCGTGCGGTGTGTCCAGCCAGCCGGTACGAGCCTGGCCCTCTTGCCCGGTCATGGTCCAGGTCACCGCGGTCATGGCCTGATTATGCGCTCGGTCGCTCGGCATACATCGCGTCCCCGAACGAGAGGAACCTGTATCTCCGGTCAAGGGCGATTTGGTAGGCCTCCCGCCATCGATCGCCCATGAAGGCGGCGACCAGGACAACCAGCGTCGAGCAAGGGACGTGGAAGTTGGTAACGAGGGCATCCACCACGGCGAACCTTGCCCCCGGCCTGAGGAACAGTTCGGTGTCCCTGGCACCTGCCTCGACTGTCCCATCCAACCGTCCCATCGTCTCCAGCGCCCTGACCACTGTGGTCCCGATCGCCACCACCCGACTACCTCTGGCTCTCGTTCGGGCGACGGCTTCGCCTGTCTTCTCCGGAACCGAGCACCACTCCGAGTGCATCCGATGCTCCTCGACCTCTTCGACTTCCATCGGGCGAAAGGTGTCGATCCCGACGTGGAGATCCACAGTTGCGATCTCGATCTCCCGCGCTTCGAGACCGGCCACCACCTCCGCTGTGAAATGAAGCCCGGCGGTGGGTGCGGCTGCTGAGCCGGCGATGCGGGCGAACATGGTCTGATAGCGGGCGTCGGAGTCGAGATGGCCGTTGAAGTAGGGAGGAAGCGGGATCTCGCCAGCGCTCGCGATCGCCGCCTCTACGTTCGGGGCCCGCAGGTCGACTACGACCACCCCCTCGTCGGGCCCTTCCACGATCTCGGCGGTGAGCCCTTCGAACTCGATCTCGACCCCGGGGCGGAGGCGCCGCGAGGGTCGGGCCAGCGCTTCCCAGAACCCATCGGACCTGACAGTGAGGATCAGCAACTCCACCTGTCCCCCGGTGCCCGTGCGTCTCCCTACCAGCCGGGCCGCCCTGACCCGCGTCTCGTTCACCACCACCAGGTCGTGAGGCTGAAGCAGTGAGGGGAGGTCCAGAAAGCGATGGTCACTCATGTCCCGGGTGTCGAGGAGACGGGAGTCATGCCTCGGCTCGATCGCCTCTTGGGCAATCGCCGACTCCGGAAGTGAATAGATGAACTCCTCGACCCGCATCGACGGCTGAGGCTATCCACGGGCGTGACGACAGCCATCCGACTCCTGACAGCAGCTGTCGGCAGCTGCGCATAATGGCCTGGTTGAGCGAAGCGGAGATCCTGCCGCTGACTCCTCACCGCTGCCTGACCTAGTGGCCCGGCGGTTCGGACAGGGTGGCGACCCCAAGTGGTGCTGGTGTGCGTCGTTCCGGCTGCGCAGCGCCGACTTCACCAAGGCGAACCCCAACTCCAACCGCAACGTGCTCGAACAGGCGGTGGCAACGACGGCGCTGGAGGACCGGGCCCCGGGCTTGATCGCCTACCGGAACTCCGAGCCGATCGGGTGGGTGAGCCTCGGGCCACGCGACGACTACGAGCGCCTGAAGCACTCTCGCTTGCTGGCGCCACTCGACGATGAGCAGGTGTGGTCGATCGCCTGCTTCGTCGTGTCACGGCGTGCTCGAAGAGAGGGAGTGGCCTCTGCGCTGCTGGAGGTCGCTGTCGGCTACGCCCGTCTGCATGGCGCCCACCGCCTCGAGGCCTATCCGGTCGGGACCGAGGGCAACCGCATCCCGACCGCCGATGTGACATGGGCACCCTTGGAATGTTCGAACGAGC
>CAZRID010000279.1:0-4584 GCA_964600055.1 uncultured Acidimicrobiaceae bacterium | reverse complement strand
CCTACCATCCCGATGGCGCCCAGGACTGTCGAGACCGCCACTACCGGCGCAGCCACCAGATTCGCCAACGGCGAGAGGAGTGGCACCAGCCCGAAATGGACAACCAGAAGGGGGGCCACCGCGGCTTGGGCCCCGACGGTCACGGCGAGCGCCCTCGCAACCCTGGTTTGCGGAACCGGCCAACGGGCGCCGACGATGACTCCCGCCGTGGCAGCCGCGGAGAGCTGGAAACCCACGTTGGTGGCCAGGGTCGGATCGAGGAGGATCAACCCGATGACCGCGGTCGATAGGAGCTGCCATGCCTCCATCGTCAGCCCGATGAGACGGCCACCGAGTGCAAGGCCGGCCATGACCGAAGCCCTGAGCACCGAAGGCTCGAACCGGGTGGCGGCGGCAAAGATCGGCAACCCGACCAGACCGATGACGGCACGGCGTCTCGGTCCGACACCGATCGGTCCCAGGGCGACGAAGAGAAGCCCGAGGAACAGGGCGACATTTGAGCCGCTGACAGCAGTGAAGTGAGACAAACCTGCTCGGCGCATCGCCTGCTGGTCGATCTCGTCGACCCCATCGGTGTCGCCGACAAGAAAGCCAGCAAGGAGAGCCCGACCCCCCTCCAGGGGCGCCAGCCTGGATGCAACGCGATCGCGCATGGCGTTGCCCAGCATCATGATCGGCGAGGTCGGCCCGTGGAGAACCTCGAACGTGTTCACCCGAACCGCTCCGCGGTGACGCCGGCCCCCGATCGTGCCCGGCTCACCGGTCACCAAACCTTCGAGTCGGACGACATCTCCCTGAGAAGCCCTCGCACCCGGTGGCAGATCGGCCAGGATCGGCCCGTTGTCCATGACGACGAGCGCAAAGGGCCCGTATCTCCCGTCGATGACGTCGGTAGCCATGACACCATCGCCGGTCATCCGTAGGTCGGGGAGCGGGTCGAGTGGCCCCGACCCCAGGAAGGAAAGGATGGCAGCGACCGTCACCGTCGCAGCGACGACCGGTCGGCCCCTCACCGACATCCAGAGGACGGGAATGGCGATCACGAAGAGCGACGGCTGCCACACGGACACGGCGAGGGCGATTGCAAAGGTCATCGCAGCGCAGACCACCCACGGCCTCGAAACCGCTGGGGGCCACGCCGGATGCCCTCGGTTCAAGGGACGGTGACCAGGTCCCGGATCGAGGCCAACTTTGCCTCTCCTATGCCCGGGACCTCGAGCAGGTCCTCGACTGTCTCAAATGGGCCGTTTGCCTCCCGGTGGGCAACTATGCGCTCGGCGAGAACGGGGCCTACACCGGGGAGGTCCTCGAGACTTGTTGCGTCGGCCTGATTCAGTGAGATCAGCCCACCGGCCTGCTCTCCCGGGGCGGCAACTGCTTCCCCGGGCCCGGGGATCTGGATGTGGTCAGCGTCGAGCACCGGCCGGGCAAGGTTGATCGAGTCGAGAAGGCCGCCTTCCAGGGCACCCCCGGCAGCCGCAATCGCGTCGGCCACGATCGAGCCTTCGGCGATTCGGACCACCCCGGGCATGGCCACCCATCCGGACACGTAGACGGTGAGGATGGGCTCCGTCGATCTCGATTGCTCGTCGCCGGAAGCGGACCCCGCTGTGGCCGCCGGGGGCACGGGGTTGACCGAGGATCCGAGACCGGCACCGATCAGGACGGCGACCAGGGCAAGACCCAACGCCATCGCCTGTGTCCGACTCATCTCACCCCCACCCAGAGGTTCCGACCACTAGATACCTACCAATCCGGTGACGGGTGGGGAAGACCGTCGTTAGTGTCCCGGCGTGCTCGACATCAATCCATATCTGGTTGTACCGGGGGAGGCAGCCGGCATCCGGTCACGCGATCCCCAGTCCAGGCAAGGGTTCGAGGGCGGCAAGACCGAGGGCAAGGCCGAGCTGAAGACTCACAACACAATGCTGGCCGAGCTACAGACCCGGCTCTGGGCCGAATCGAAACAGAAGCTCCTGATCGTGCTTCAGGCGATGGACACCGGAGGCAAGGACGGGACCATCCGCCACGTCTTCAAGGGAGTCAATCCCCAGGGGATCCGGGTCTGGGGTTTCGGCGTCCCCACCGAACGGGAGCTGGCCCACGACTATCTGTGGCGAGTCCACCAGAGGACGCCGGAGAGCGGCGGCATAACGATCTTCAACCGCTCCCACTATGAGGACGTGCTCGTGGTCCGTGTGAAAGGGCTCGCACCCGAGGAGAGATGGGAGAAGCGATACGACCACCTGGTCGACTTCGAGAGGCTCCTCTCCGACGAGGGAACAACGATCGTCAAGCTCTTCCTGCACATCTCAAAGGACGAACAGAAAGATCGGCTCCAGGCTCGTCTCGACGAGCCGGACAAGCGCTGGAAATTCTCGCTCGGGGACCTCGACGACCGAAAGCTCTGGGACGACTACGTCAATGCCTACGAGGACGCTGTGACCCGGACCTCCACCACCAACGCCCCCTGGTACGTGGTGCCGGCCGATCGGAAGTGGTACCGCAACCTCGTGGTGTCCAGCATCCTGATCAACACCCTCGAGACGATGGACCCGCAATTCCCGCCGGAGGAGAACCTGGAGGGGGTCGTGGTCGAGTAGCGGACGGGATGTCGTGTGCAACCGACCACCGCCACGGTGGGAAGCTGCACACGGGATGTCGTGTGCACTTCTCGTGTGCAACCGACCACCGCCACGGTGGGGAGCTGCACACGGGACTATCCGACGACGAAGTTGATCACATTTGGGGGGCGGGCGACGACCTTGCGCACCGCGGCGCCGTCGATCCAGGTCTGGACCTTGTCGAGGCCGAGTGCGATCTGCTCTGCCTCCTCGGGCGTGATGCCAACGGGGACGTCGACCCGGTCACGGACCTTGCCGTTGATCTGGACCACCATGGTGACGGTGGACTCCGCCACTAGACCCTCGTCCCAGGCCGGCCACGGCTCCTCGGCGAGCATGCCACCCATCCCCCGCAGTTCCCACAACTCGTGGGTGACGTGGGGAGAGGCCGGGGCCAGCATCAGGATCATGATCCGGTAGGCGTCATCGAAAGTCTCCCGACGTGGTGCGCCGGACAGATACTCCTGAAAGATGTTGGCGAGAGACATCACGGAGGAGACGATG
Organism: uncultured Acidimicrobiaceae bacterium; assembly: GCA_964600055.1. Taxonomy (GTDB): domain Bacteria; phylum Actinomycetota; class Acidimicrobiia; order Spongiisociales; family ZC4RG35; genus JARDZU01. Next base: position 1,456 of record CAZRID010000279.1, on the reverse strand, counting down.
GTGTTGAAGTGGAATCGATCGATGTCCTCGGTCACCCGCCTCAAGGTCCGATGGGTCTCGGCCATCAGGAGAACATCCTCGTCGTTCGGGGCCCGGTTGACGAACCCGTGGTCGTCGGTGCCCATCTTCCAGATCCGGTCGAGGAACCGCTTGGTGCCGGGGACGCCCGCATCGTTCCACACTGCGTCGTCGGTGGGTGGCCCCACGAACAGCTCGAAGAGCCGGAGTGCGTCGGCGCCGTACTCCTCGTAGTAGCGGTCGGGCGGCACCACGTTGCCCTTCGACTTCGACATCTTGGCCCCGTCCTTCACCAGCATCCCCTGGGTGAACATGCGCATGAACGGCTCACCGACCGGGCTCAACTCGATGTCGTAGAGGAACTTGGTGATGAAACGTGCGTAGAGCAGATGGAGGATGGCGTGCTCGACTCCACCGATGTATTGGTCGACTGGCATCCAGTACGCGGCCTTGCCCGGGTCGAAGATGGCCTCGTCGTTGTGGGGGTCGGTGTATCTGAAGAAGTACCACGACGAGTCCACAAAGGTGTCCATGGTGTCGGTCTCCCGCTGGGCGGGCCCGTCACATTGTGGGCAGATCGTGTTGACGAAGTCATCGACAGCGGCCAACGGTGACCTACCCCGTGGGGCGTAGTCCTCGACGTCGGGCAATTCGACCGGTAGCTGGTCCCGCGGCACCGGGACCAGCCCGCAATTCGGGCAGTTGATCATCGGGATCGGACAGCCCCAATACCTCTGCCGGGAGATCAGCCAGTCGCGAAGCCGGTATTGGACTGTTCGCTCGCCGATCCCCTGCTCCTCCAACCAGGCGATGATCCGCTCCTTGGCCCCGACCCGGTCGAGACCGTCGAGGAAGTCCGAGTTGATGGTGGCCCCATCGCCCAGATAGGCCTCGCCATCCCACCCATCCGCGGGCTCGACCGTGCGGATGATGTCGAGGTCGTACTTCCTGGCAAAGTCCCAGTCCCTTTGGTCCTGACCGGGGACGGCCATGATCGCCCCGGTCCCGTAGCCCATGAGCACGTAGTCGGCGATGTAGATCGGGACCAACTCGTCGTTGACCGGGTTGATGGCGTGCCTTCCGGTGAAGACCCCGGTCTTGTCCCCCTCGGCCAGCCGCTCGATCTCCGACTCCCGGCTCGCCCGAAGGATGTACTCCCGGGCCAACTGCTCGTTCGCCCCGCCCTCGATCAGCTTCTCCACCAGTGGATGCTCAGGGGCAAGCACACAGAAGGTCATGCCGAAGATGGTGTCGGGTCGAGTGGTGAACACCTCGAAACTGTCGTCCGAGCCCGCCACCTGGATCCGGAATCTTGCCCCCTCGGAACGACCGATCCAGTTCCTCTGCATGGTGCGCACCCGATCCGGCCACTCGTCGAGCGGTTCGAGATCGTCGAGCAGCCGGTCGGCGTAGGCGGTGATCCTGAAGAACCACTGGG
>CAZRID010000278.1:0-4596 GCA_964600055.1 uncultured Acidimicrobiaceae bacterium | reverse complement strand
GTCGACGACATGATGAAGGTCGGCGGTCTGTGGGTGAGCCCGATCGAGATCGAGAACCGGCTCATGGAGCACTCCGCTGTGCGCGAGGCCGCCGTCGTTGCGGTCGAGGTCGAGCACATGTCGAGGATCAAGGCCGTGATCATCCTCGCCGACGGTGTGTCTGACGATGGCGACCTGGTCCCCGAGCTCCAGAAATGGTGCAAGTCGGCGCTTCAGCGATACCAGTTCCCGCACGTCGTCGAATACGTCGACGACTTCCCCCGTACCGCCACCGGGAAGATCCAACGATTCAAACTTCGGGACACGAGCTGAGACCTTCACCCGAGCGGGGAAGCAAGCTGCTGACAGGCGAGACCTATCTCGACTCGTTGCGCGACGGGCGCGAGGTGTGGATCGACGGGGAGCGGGTCGCCGACGTCACCACCCATCCCGCCTTTCGCAATTCGGCCCGGTCGGTGGCGAGGATGTACGACGCACTTCATGATCCTGACCTGGGCGACGTGATGCTCGGCGAGGATCGGCACGGGATCCTCACCCATCGCTTCTTCATGCCGAGCTACACCACGGAAGAACTGCTCGCCTCTCGGGACGCAATGGCGGTGTGGGCCCGTCTCTCCTACGGCTACATGGGGCGGTCCCCCGACTACAAGGCATCGTTCATGGCCACGCTGGGCGCCGATCCCGACTGGTATGAGCCGTTCGGGGACAGCGCCCGCGCCTGGTATCGGAAATACGCCGAGCAGTGCCTATTCCTGAACCACGTCCTGATCAACCCACCCATCGATCGAAACCGGGAGGTGCACGAGGTCGAGGACGTTTTCGTGCACGTGGTCGAGGAGCGGGACGACGGGATGGTCGTCGAGGGGGCCAAGATGCTGGCCACCGGCTCGGCGCTCACCCACGCCACGTTTGTGGCCCAGAACAGCGCGGTGAGCCTGGAGCCGGGAAAGGCCGAGGACTACGCACTGGCCTTCATCGTCCCCATGGACGCCCCCGGGATGAAGCTGATCAGCCGGGCGTCGTACGAGCAACCGGTCAAAGCCCCGTGGGACTACCCGCTCTCGAGCCGGTTCGACGAGAACGACGCGGTGGCGATCTTCGACCGTGTGCTGGTTCCGTGGGAGGATGTCCTGGTCTATCGCGACGTGGAGAAGGCCACCGGGTTCTACGCCCAGTCCGGGTTCATGCCCCGTTACACCCTTCAATCGGGAACCCGCCTCGCCATCAAGCTCGAGTTCCTGTGTGGCCTGTTGGCCCGTGGTCTGAAGGCGAACGGCACCTACGAGTTCCGGGGAGTCCAGGCCAAGCTGGGAGAGCTCATCGGTTGGCGCAACATGATCTGGGGCATCACCTCCACCCTGTGCCACGAGACCCAACCTGGGCCCGGTGGCAGTGTCGTGCCGGCGTTGGAATACGCCACCCTGATCCGCTTGTTCGGCACCCAGGCATTTCCCAAAGCCCGGGACATCTTCACCGAGCTTCTCGGTGGGGCCCCCCTCGTCACGCCCTCGTCGAGCCGGGATCTTCTCAACGACGAGCTGAGACCCGTCATCGACCGTTACTACCGGGGATCCGAGGGCGATGCCCACGACCGGGTCAAGCTGTTCAAGCTGATCTGGGATGCGGTGGGCAGCGAGTTCGGGTCGCGGCATGCCTGGTACGAGGTCAACTACGGCGGCAATCAGGACCAGATTCGTCTCGATGTCCTCCGTTTCGCCCAGATCCGGGGACTGACCGGGAGTTTCGACGAGCTGGTCGAGACCTGTCTCGCCGACTACGACCTTGAAGGCTGGACCGACGACACCTGGCTCTGAGCGTCCCCACCTTGTCCCCCGCTCCGCAGGGGGCTGGGCCCGGGTTGTTCCCCCTTTCGAAGGGGGACCGACCGAGCGCAGCGAGGTCGAGGGGGGTTTGCCCGGTCCCCCCGCATCACAATCCCGGTTTCGGGTGACTGACCGGTCAGTCTTATGTAGGCTTGCCCGGCGATCCGCTCCGGCGGAAAGGCGGGAGATGTCGGGCGAATCGACTAGAACGACGAATCGGTCACTCACCTGTGCCCGTGTCGGGAGGAGAACCAATGGTTGATAAACATTCGAGACCGAGGCTGCTTGGCGGAGTCCTGGCATTTGCCCTGATCATCTCGGCGTGTGTTGCTGTAGACACGACCGACACGACCACCGCCGGCACCACACCGCCGGAAACGACCGGGACCACAGCGGCGGAGGAAGAGCCGTCCACCACGGCCGGTGAAGAGCCTGCCGACGACACACCGATCAGGATCGGAATGCTGGTCGACCAGTCCGGCCCGTTCACTCCGTGGGGCGTCAACGTCCGTGACGGGATGCTGCTCGCCGCCGAGGAGATCAACGCCGACGGAGGCGTCGACGGTCGCATGATCGAGATCGTGCAGCAGGACTCGGAGAACGACGCCGACGTTGGTGTCACCGGGTTCGAAAGGCTGGTCGAGGAAGGAGTCGTCGCCGTCGGGGGCATCATCTCCAGCACCGTGGGCGCGGCGGTCTCGCCGGTCGCCGAGGAGTTGCAGATGCCGACGTTCCTGGTGAAGTCCGGGACCGAAGTCGCCCTTACCGCTGACAGCCGTCACATGTTCCGAACCTGTCTCCCGGCGGCACCGATGGACGCAGCTCCTGTGCTCCAGTACGCCCAGGAACAGGGTCTCACCAATATCGGGGTCATCGTCGCCGACTACGCCTGGGGTCAAGCGGTCGCCGCGGCCGTCGAGACGACATTCGAGGGCTCCGGCGTCGACTACGGCGAGATCCAGGTGGCTCCAGTTCCCCCGGACACCGACTTCACGCCCTATGTCCGCGCCATGGCCGATGCCGGTGCCGAGATGGTCATGTCCACCGGTCACCCGCCAGGGAGCTCGGCGATCACGACGCTGGTTGCGGATCTGATCGGCGAAGTGCCGGTCACCGGTGCGTGGACTCCCCCCGACCTGGTCGTGGGTGGTCTGGCCGACGTTGCCATCGGGCGGTATTCGGACTTCGCCTGCGCCGACTATCTCGGTGATGGCTATGCCGACCTGGCCGCGCGCTATCTGGAGTTCTCAGACAACGCGTTCATGTCGGACGACGCAGTCGCCGCGCACGGGATCGTCACCATGGTGGCCGACGCGGTCGCCAACGTGGGAGACGACCCAGCCGCGATAGCCGAGTATCTGCACGGGCAGACCTACGAGTTGGAGGGCTATGCCCATCCAATGAGCTGGACCGAATGGGGAGAGCTGGCGCAGTCCCAGCCGATCTTCTTCCAGATCGCTGAGGGGCCTGCTCCCGATGGGCTCAACGAGGCCGGTGACTGGTGGCTCGAGTTGCTGAGCCAGTCAGATCCGCTCGAGCCCTACGTTCCAGGCTCCTGATCGACAGGTGCCCCTTCTCGAGCTGAGTGAGATCGGGAAGCGGTATGGCGGCCTCCCGGCCGTCGACGGAGTGACTGTTGGGGTCGACGAGGGCGAGATCCTCGCCGTCGTCGGCCCCAACGGTGCCGGCAAGAGCACCCTGCTCAAGCTGATCGTCGGCCTCGAAGATCCCACGAGCGGGAAGGTCGAGTTCGGAGGGAAGGACATCACGGGCCTCCCCAGCCATCTGGTGCGCAGGCTCGGTGTCGCGATGGTGCAGCAGACGCCGCGGTCGTTTCCGACCATGACGGTCCTGGAGAACGCGACCCTTGGCGCCATGTTCGGCTCCCGGGCCGGTCCCCGTGACGAGGTCGAGGCCCTCGAGATCGGCGCCAAGATGCTCTCATTGGTCGGCCTGGCCGAACGGCGCCACGAACACGTCGGCAGCCTCAATCTGCACGAACAGCGTTTCCTGGAGCTGGCTCGAGCCCTTTCCGGCCACCCGAAGCTGTTGCTCCTCGACGAGGTGATGGCGGGGCTCAACGACACCGAGCTGGCTTCGTCGATCGAGATGGTGCGAACCATTCGGGACCAGTTCGGCGTCACCGTCGTCTGGGTCGAGCACGTCATGCATGCAGTCATGCAGTTGTCGGAGCGAGTCGTCGTGCTCGACTTCGGGCGGGTCCTCGCCGAAGGCCCCGCCGACGTGGTGATGCGCCAGGATGCGGTCATCGAGGCCTACCTGGGAACGGCGGGCATCGAAGATGCTTGAAGTGAGCGGGCTGGCCGCCGGATATCAAGGCGGCGACGTGTTACGCGACGTCGACTTCCACGTCGACGCAGGCGAGGCGGTCATGATCATCGGGTCCAACGGTGCCGGGAAGACCACGTTGTTCCGCACCGTCATCGGTCTCCTGAGGCCTTCATCGGGCGCGGTGAGGTTCGAAGGCACCGACATCGTCGGGATGCCGGCCCAGCGGATTGCCCGTCTCGGCATCAGCTTCGTTCCTGCCGAGCGCCGCCTCTTCCCGAGGATGACCGTCCACGAGAATCTCACTCTCGGTGCCTATCCCGACCGCCCCGACCCGGAGACCGTCGAACTGGTCATGGACCTCTTTCCTCGACTCGCCGAGCGTCGCCGGCAGCACGCCGGCACCATGAGCGGGGGCGAGCAGCAGATGCTCGCCGTTGGACGCGCATTGATGTCCCGGCCACGTCTCCTGGTGCTGGACGAA
>CAZRID010000277.1:0-4602 GCA_964600055.1 uncultured Acidimicrobiaceae bacterium | reverse complement strand
GCCGAGATATGACCAGCTGCGCATCGATCGAGCACCGATTGGGGAGTACCGCATTGTCCTGTGTCAGAGGCGCCGGAACGGCGAACCCGCGGCGATGATCGCCTGCTCCCAGGGCTGTTTGGCATGTCTCACAGCCGTCCTCGGCACCCCTCGCCGTGGCGAGACCGCAAGGAGATACCTCAGGGCCTCATCGACCGGGAAAACCCGTTTCGCTCCATTCCGATACGACACGAGGTTGGGATAGAGCGGACCGCGAACCACGAGCTTGGCGGTCACGGTGGCCTCGACGAGGATGGAAAGGCCTTCGCGAGCAGCACTCTGGTAATCCAACTCGACACCTTCAGCGATCATGTGCATCGCTGTCGCCCATCCGTCGACAGCCTCTCGATAGTTTTTCACGAAGGCGTCGGTATGCCCCGTGCCATCGGCACTTCGCAGTCGTTCGGCCAGCTCCTGGAGCCGATCGGCCGCTGTCGCCCATCCGTCGACAGCCTCTCGATAGTTTTTCACGAAGGCGTCGGTATGCCCCGTGCCATCGGCACTTCGCAGTCGTTCGGCCAGCTCCTGGAGCCGATCGGCCGCTTCCCTCAAACCGGTGATTGCCGTCGAGAGACGCTGTTGGCCGGTTCCCTCGCCGGTCATGAAGTAGAAGCCGAACCAGGCCCTCATGCCGGAGTGGAGCGAGTCCACCACACCTGCCTGGAGCGATTCGAGGAGCTTATTAGTCCTTGATTTGTTCGTCACGCTCGATCTTCGACACAGCTCCTTGTTGCACCACTTTCTCACCGACCAAATCGTCCGGCGTCGGCGGCAGCACCCGGTCGGAAGCGGGCTCCTTGTCGACGGAAGGTTCTCCTGCATGTCAATAGCCCCTGCGACCCCTGCTTTCAGGTGTCTTCCGGCAGCGGACGGTTCCCTCAAGGCGGTGGTCGCCGTCGAGAGACGCTCCTGGAAGTTTCCGTCGCCAGTTTTGAAGTAGAAGCCGAACCACGCCTTCATCCCGGACTCGAGCGAGTCGACTACACCTGCCTGGACCGATTCGCAGAATTTTCGAAGGGCGCGCTTGTTCACGTGGACAAGTTGATGATCTTGGGGATCCTCGAAGGATAGACCGCTCACAGATTGAGACCTCGTGCGGCCCCGGGCGAAGCCAGGGATGACGCAGGTTCAGGGCTGGCTGTTGTCTTCTGGCACGGACACTTCTATAAGCCTCGGTCTCCTCAAGAGGATCCGCCATAAGAAGCGGGGAATGGACGAGAGGTATCTTCGCCAAAGTCGACGGGGCTCGACGGCAAGGCGAAAGGCCCACTCGAGGCCCGATCGTTGCATCCAGTGGGGCGCCTGAGGGACGCGGCCGGCATGGATGTCGAAAGCCGCGCCGACGCCCGCGATAACGCGAGCGTCCAGCATGGGCCTGAACTGGTCCATCCAACGCTCCTGTTTTGGGGAGGACAGACCAACCCAGACGAAGTCGGCACCCGATTGGTTGAGCATGGTGGAGGTTTCCTCGATTTCGATCGGTGTCAGCTCCCGATATGGTGGCGAGTGGGTTCCGACGACCTTGAGCCCTGGAAAACGGCTCTGCAACCGGGAGGCGAGATCGTCTGCGACCCCGGGGCCAGCCCCGTAGAAGAAGTGGGACCATCCGTGCTGCACCGAACGGGAGCAGACCTCCAGCATCAACTGGGGACCGTAAACGCGACGCATCCAATAGGCTCCGGCCAGACGGCCCGCCCACACCAACGGCATTCCGTCTGGCGTCACGAGACCGGACGACTTGTGGATGCGCTGCAGTTCGGAGTCATCGAGGGATTTGACCACTCCATGGACGTCTCTCACGCACACGTACTCACGGGCATCGGCTTCCACCCAGCCGCAGATGATGTCGAGGGCCATCTCAGGATTGATGGCGCTGATCTCGACACCCAGCACATCAACCCGCAGATCAACCCGGGTCCCTGGACCAAGCGTGGGTCGGCTGGGAGGTATCTGCCTCCAATGCCGAGCCCGGTGCCCATTCCTTGCCATGCCCCTCCCACTACCCGATGAGACGCCGAGCCTACCCATCGTCCAAGTCCTCGACCACAGATAGTGACTACGGTGGCGCACTGACCACAGATTGTGGTTAAGATCGCACAACCTCTCGTGCAAATGGGGCGAGCGGCCCCTTGTGGGCCAGCGATCGGGGTGGGGCCAGTGATCGTGGACGAGGTGTCGCCCGCCGTGAGATTCATGGGGTCGTTGGGCGACACATACGCAGTCCTTCCGAACGAGCAATTGGGGTTAAACCATTAGGGGGTTGGGGAAAGGGAGATGCCGCGGTGGCAAACGAGGGCAAGATAGCATCCGAGACTCGAACGAATCGGCCCTACGCGGAGCATATCAAACCGGTTCTGGATAGAGCGGGCGGGTTGGCGCTGCTCATCCTCTCACTCCCACTCATCGCCGTTTCTGCTCTGGTGGTGCGGATCAGATTGGGCAGTCCTGTGGTCTTGCGTCAGACCCGAGTGGGTAAGGATGGCGAGGAGTTCACCCTCTTCAAGCTGCGCACCATGATCCCCGACCGTCGTCGAGAATCGAGACATCATGACGGACCTGAGCGCAGGCAGGTCCACAAGTCACCCGACGACCCTCGAGTGCCCGCCATTTGCAGAATGCTGAGAGCGTGGCGGCTCGACGAGCTTCCCCAGTTCTGGAACGTCGTTCGGGGCGAAATGAGCTTGGTGGGACCACGCCCGGAACTACCCGAGATCGTCGCTCAATACGAGGATTGGCAGCATCGCAGGCACTGCGTGATGCCCGGGATAACTGGTCCATGGCAGATTTCGGACCGTAACGGACATCTAATGCACAAGTGTACCGAGATGGATCTCGAGTACGTCGACCAGATCACCTTCCGAAACGATATGACTCTCCTTTGGCATACCCCGTTTGCAATGATCGGCGGACGACGCGGCTACTAGAGAGTGTTTGGCAGCCCGCTGCACGAAGTAGCGAGGCTTCAGCTATCGGTACGAGCGTCGAATATCACCAGATTCGACGAGTCATCAATCACACGCATGCGGTTTGCCAGATCGCTGTTGAGGAACGCCGAATCGGGACCACGACGGTCAACGACCAGGTAGTCAGCGCCAATTTCCCGGAGCTTGGCAAGGGTCTCGGCATCGTTCAGAGCGCCGTTGAAGATGTCGTTTGCAACCTCAGCCTGCTCGCGCTGTTCGCGAAATGCCAGGAGTCGGAGGTCGTGGGCGGTGTACGTAGGAACCCCTGCGAAGCCTTCGACCCACCATCCGACCGCCATACCGCCCTTGCCCCGTGCGGCGACAACCAAGTCTCCCGGTCCGGACTCTGCACTGAGGCTGTTCAAGGCGGCCAATTCCGCATGATCGACGAGGCGGTAGCGATCAGCCGTGGTCCAGTAGAAAGCGAGGCCAGCCACCACCAGGAAAGTCAGAGCCGGGATACCGACGATAATTAGCAACCGATTGCGAACCGAGCGAGGGTCCTTCACCGAGAAGCGCCTCGGCTCGGGACCCACCAGGTGCTCATGTGTTGCGCCAATCCCAATGACCGCCAGGACGACAACACTCATCTGAGAGATCAGAAGGCCGCTCTGCGCCCCGGTTATCAGGAAGAACACTCCGCTCGCGACAAGCCAGCTCGCAGCAGCGGCGAGAGTGGCGGCGATATGGGCCGGCCAGTAGCGAAGGGGTAGAACAATCACAGCCCCGATGAACATGACTGCCCACAGCCACGGAGCATCGCGGAACACATAGGAGAGCGACTCCCAACGAGAGGTCTCGAGCGGATTGAGTATGGATTCGCCACCGGCGCCTGCCCAGAGAAGAAAGAGGACGAGCGCAACCAAAGCGGTCAGACCGGCAGCTCCCCAAACGACCCGGAACTCGTGCTCCCACACTGACCTCCCGTCGTTGACCAAAAGGAGCCATGAGACAATGGCGATCCCGATGACCACAGGCACCAGAGCACCGATCACGAGATCAGTCGCCAGCGTCGCTGCAACCAATCCGAGACCGATCCATAGATGCCGTTCCGCGCGGGTATCCACGTACCGGACAATGAGGAACACAGCCAGCAGCCCGAAGGCCATCCCAAGGAGTTGTGGGTAGCCGCCCGAGGCATACAGCTCCGTTTGTGCGGCGGCCGTTGCCACCAAGGTGGCAGTCACCGTTGCATAGACGCGATTCAGGGTGAGGCTGGTCAGGTACACCGCAACGACCAGCGCGGCTTTCGCCAATAGTGCCGCTGCTAGCAATCCATCGATGGGGGGAATGCCCAATATCAGCAAGATCGCGATGAGAGCCGAGAAGATGGGCTCAGTCACCTCGGCTGACATGACCTCCGACCCGCGCGCCTCCCTTGCTAGAGCCAACCAAATGCCCGGCTGCGCCCCGGTCGGAACGGTGCCGGGAATGCCCACGTGCAATACGAACAAGATGACGAGTAGCCCTCCGAGAAGGACGACGTCTCCATACCGGGCCTGTTTCACTCCGTTTCTCAGCCGGGACGGCACGGGAAAATTCTCAGCATGGATGGCAGCCTTCGAGTCCACAGTCGATCGGTCTAACGAGGAGGTGCGGT
>CAZRID010000276.1:0-4633 GCA_964600055.1 uncultured Acidimicrobiaceae bacterium | reverse complement strand
CGGGTCAGGGGCCGGACAACGGTCTGGCCGTGGCCCGCATGATCGCCATGATCTCGTACCGGGGAAAGACGAACTTCGAGACGCGTTTCGGGCGAAGGACCGTTGAGGATGAGTTCGAGATTCGCTCCTATCTTCGCCATCAGGGTCAGAAGCTGGTCGCCCGCTTCGACGCCAACACCTATCTGACCCTCGTCGACGCCATGGACAGCCATGACCTGGCCCGGGGCCGCGGCGAGATGGGACAGGTCCTGGCCGGGATCAAGACACCGTTCCTGACCGTCGGCATCTCGAGCGACATCCTCTACCCGGCCACAGAGGTCGAGGAGTTGGCCGCAGGTCTGCCCATTGCCCGCTACCAGATGCTCCATGCCCCTGAGGGTCACGACTCGTTCCTCATCGAGACGGCCAACCTCGATGGCATCGTGAGCCGCTTCAAGAACGACCTCGCCCGAGGGATCACACCGGCCGACGATTTCGGTGCCGGTGCCGGTCGGGGCTCTTCTTGGGCGTTCTAGTGGCCCGTCGCCCAAATAGCTGCGCATCAATTGAGCGACCGACCACGAGGTGGTGCGTGGTGCCTAATGCGTGCTAGGTAACCGGATTTGAGTGCGCTTCCGCTCCAACTCCTGCCCGAAACCGCCACAGTCTCCCCATCCGGTGCCCTGGCCATCGGTGGACGCGACGTTTCGGAACTGGCCACCGAGTACGGCACGCCCCTCTTCGTCTACGACGAGACCCATCTCCGGTCCCGCTGCCGGGAGGCGGTCGCTGCCTTCCCCGACGGGGTGGCCTATGCGACCAAGGCCTTCCTGTGCGGTGCGATGGCCCGGTTGGCCCACGAGGAGGGCATGTATCTCGACGTTGCGACCGGCGGTGAGCTCCACGTAGCCCTGGCTTCGGGAGTCCCCGCCGACCGTCTCGTGTTCCACGGCAACAACAAGTCGGCCAACGAGCTGAGCCAGGCCCTGGACGCAGGCGTGGGCCGCATCGTCATCGACTCGCTGGTCGAGATGGACCGGATCGAGGCGCTGGTTGCCGAAGGGGCACCGGCGCCGACAGTACTGGTGCGGGTCAACCCCGGCGTCGAGGCCCACACCCACGACTTCCTTCGCACCGGGGCCGCCGACTCCAAGTTCGGGATCAGTATCGAAGGCGGCGAGGCGGCGAGGGCTGTGGACCGGGCGCGCACCTCGACCGCGATGGTGCTGATCGGGATCCATGCCCACGTCGGGAGTCAGGTCTTCGACGTGAGCTCGTTCGAAAAGGCGATCGAGGTGATCGCCGGGTTCGCGGCACCGCTTGGTGTCGAAGAGCTCTCCATCGGAGGAGGGCTAGGAGTGGCCTACGTGGAGGGTGAGGAGGCGCCCTCGATCTCAGAATGGGGAAAGGCCATCGCCGATGCCGCAGGTGGGGTCGGGATAGCGGCCAGGATCGTGGCCGAGCCGGGACGGGCCATCGTGGCCCAGGCGGCGATAACCGTCTACACGGTGGGCACTATCAAGGAAATCTTCGGCGTCAGGACCTATGTCTCTGTCGATGGCGGGATGAGCGACAACCCGCGACCGGTCCTGTACGGGAGTGGCTATGAGGTGTTCGCCCCGGGGGCGACCGGCGTCGATCGCACCCGTCAGATCCGTCTCGTCGGCAAGCACTGCGAGTCCGGGGACGTCCTCGCCTGGAACGCCTTTGTACCGGAGGACCTGGCTGTCGGCGATTATCTCGCCACGCCGGTCACCGGGGCGTATGGGCACTCGATGGGCTCCAACTACAACATGGTGCGCCGGCCGGCCGTGGTTTTCGTCAGAGATGGCGACACCCGTCTCGTGGTCAGACGTGAGACCCACGAGGATCTGCTGGCCCGGGACATGGTGGCCGGCTAGTCGGTGACGCTGGAGAAGGGCTCTTCGAACCCCGCCGCTCGCTCCTCACAAGGGTCGTCGACGAGGATCAACGTGAGCTCGTCATCGGTGAACGTTGCCTCGTACACCCCGGTCTGACCCGGGCAGCTGCCCGTCGTGCCGGTCACGAAGTTGAACTCGCTGCCATCGCGGGCGACGAAGCCACCCATCAACGTCTCGAGCGAGTCGCCCGAGATCATCACCACGAACTCCCCATCGTCATTGACCTCCAGCACGAAAGTGGTGTTCTCCCATCTGCCGGTGAGGTCGGCGATGGCGGTCTCAGTGGTCACGGGAACGGTGGTGGTCCCACCTTCGATCGTCGACGTGGTCGACAGGCCGCCGGTGGTCGTGGTGGCCGCCTCCCCGTCGCCGCCACAGGCCGCGATCGCAAGCATGACCCCGGCCAGGAAGAGGATGGGTCGGAGCGTCACCCGTGGGTGGGGAAGCCCAGGTCAACCCCGCGATGAATCGGATCTGCCCATCTCGAGATGACGACCTTCTGGCGGGTGTAGAAATGGACCCCTTCGGGACCGTAGATCGCATGGCCGCCGAAGATAGAGTCCTTCCAACCGCCGAAGCTGTAGAAGGCGAGCGGAACCGGGATCGGGACGTTGATCCCGACCATGCCCACCTCGATCTCGGACTGGAACTTGCGGGCTGCCCCACCATCGTTGGTGAACACCGCTGTCCCGTTTCCGTACGGGTTGGCGTTGATCAGCCGGATCGCCTCTTCGTAGTGCTCCATCCGAACCGTTGACAGGACCGGGCCAAAGATCTCGTCGGCGTAGATCGACATGTCGGTCGTCACGTTGTCGAACAGGGTGGGACCGAGGAAGAACCCGTTCTCGTGGCCTTCGACGACCAGATCCCTTCCGTCGGCAACGAGCAGGGCGCCGGCGGACTCTCCCGCGTCGACATAGCCCCGAACCTTGTCCAGGTGTTGCTTGGTGACGAGGGGGCCCATCTCGACCCCGGTCTCGTCACCGGGCCCGACCTTGAGCTTCTCGATCCGGGTGCGCACCCCTTCGACCAGACCGTCGCCCGCGTCGCCGACTGCGACCACGGCCGAGATCGCCATGCACCGCTCCCCCGCTGACCCGTAGCCGGCCGAGACCGCGGCGTCGGCAGCGAGGTCCATGTCGGCATCGGGCAGGACGATCATGTGGTTCTTGGCGCCACCGAGGGCCTGCACTCTCTTCCCGTTCCGGGTGCCGGTCTCGTAGATGTAGCGCGCAATCGGCGTCGACCCGACAAAGGAAACGGCTGACACCATCGGATGGTTGAGGAGGGCGTCGACCGCCTCCTTGTCCCCGTGCACCACGTTGAACACACCTTCGGGCAGACCGGCTTCGGCGAGCAGCTCGGCGGCCAGCAACGACGAGGACGGATCCTTCTCGGATGGCTTCAGGATGAAGGTGTTTCCGCATGCGATGGCGATCGGATACATCCACATCGGGACCATGGCCGGGAAGTTGAACGGCGTGATCCCGACCACCACACCCAAGGGTTGGCGGATGGTGTAGGTGTCGACACCGGTCGACACCTGCTCCGAGTAGTCACCCTTCAGGAGATGTGCGATGTTGCAGGCGAACTCGACCACCTCCAAGCCACGCTGCACCTCACCGAGGGCGTCATCGAGCGTTTTTCCGTGCTCGGCGGTGAGCAGCTTGGCGAAATCCAGCTTTCGGGCCGCCACCAGCTCGCGGTAGGCGAACATGATGTTCTGACGCTGGGTCAGCGAGGAGAAGCGCCAGGTCTCAAAGGCGCGGCGGGCCGTCTGCACCGCGTTGTCGACGTCGGAGGTCGAGGCCAGGACCACCTCCCCTGTCTGATCACCGGTCGCCGGGTTGAAGACCGGGCCGACCCTGTCCGACGCCCCCGCAGTCATCTGCCCGTCAACCCAGTGCTGGATCTGTCGCATCGGTCTCCTCGTGTCGTCCGAGGTCTGAATCTACAGGACCCACCGGGGTTGAGCACCCGGGAGGCGCCGCGCCGATGGGGGCCCGACCTCTCAGGCCCCCAATGGCGCCGGCCCACCCCGGGCCGCGGACTTAGGGCGAAGGGCAGTCCCGGACCCGAGGATTCCAGTCGGCGAACATGCCGGCGGGATTCTTCTTCCAGATCCATGCGTGGAGGACCCACACATCCAGTGCCGCATTGAGATGGAAGTCCTGTCCGAACAATGAGGGTGGGTCGGCCGGGTCGACGAACGGCGAGGGCACGATGTACTCCACTGCGACCAGCTTGAGCCGACCGTTGCGTCTCACCTCGTAGACCATCGCCTCCGGGTGCTTCGCGTCGACAGTGCCATCGAGGGCGCTCACGTCGACGTAGTGCTGGCCCATGCCGCCTTCGTCGCTGTCGAAGCACTCGAGGAACTCTTCGTAGCCCGCCCTCTCCACTTTCCTGACGCTGTGGAATCGATCGGTCGCTCGTTTCACCTGCCTCAACTCACGAAGGTGAGCCTGCGTCGGCTTGGTCCCGTTGTGGCTGTCGCCACCGTGGGCGTAGGCCACAGTGGATCCGAGGAACACCGACAGCAATGTGGCCAGCGCCACCAATGACTTCCTGTTCATGAGGCCGCTCCCAGGTAGAAATACGGGTCGAGGACCCGCACCTCGGAGATGATGTCCACCGGAAGCCCGTTGAGACCTGCCACCCGCCGGATCGCCTCAGGTGATGGGCCGTCGTAGATGCAGAAGGTCTTCGTCTTGTCTGCCGAGACGAACGAC
>CAZRID010000275.1:0-4657 GCA_964600055.1 uncultured Acidimicrobiaceae bacterium | reverse complement strand
AATGGGTTGTCCCCTTGCGAAGCGAGGGGACCGTCCGACCTCGGGTCGGGCGAGGGGGGTGGCCTTCCGAGAGACGCTTACAGGATCGCGCTGGGGCCGAGCAACTCTTTCAGCTCCGCAAAGAGCGCCGTCCGCGGCTCGACCCGATGAGCATCGCTCAGCTTCAGGACCTTGATCCCCTGATCGCTGGTCATGTTGAGATAGACCGGGGCCGAGCCTGGGTGGTTGGAAAGAATCGACTTGAGCCGTGACACCAACTCGGGAGTCAAGGTTGTGGCCGGTGCCTTGAGCCTGACCATCGTGTCATCGCGGACTTCGAGCTCCTTTATCTCCCGGGCCATCACCTTCACGTCCTCCCCACGGTGATCCAGGTACCCGGAGACCAGCACGACGGCGTCCTCGATGACGGCGTGGCCATAGTCGTGGACGGTCTTGGGGAACGCCACCACCTCGACCGACCCCTCCAGGTCTTCGAGTTGGAAGAAGATCATCGGGTCCCCGTTGCGAGTCCACCGTCTGGTGATCGATCCCACCAGGCCACCGACGGTCACGTTTGCCTTGTCGGTGAGCTCCTCCAACTGGCTGATAGTGGTCGTGGTTGCGGCGCTGAGTGAGGGGCCGACCGAGAGCAGCGGATGGTCGGAGACATAGAGGCCGAGCATCTCCTTCTCGAATGCGAGACGAATCTTTTGTGGCCAGACCAGATCGGGGATCTCAATCCGGTTGTTGGAGACGGCCTCGGAACCGCCGGCAAACAGGCTGAACTGACCCATGTCCTCGTTGCGCCGCCGTTCCAGGGTGGCGTCGAGAATCTGCTCGTAGACCACCGTGAGGCCCTTCCTCGGGTCACCGCTCGCGTCGAAGGCGCCGGCCTTTATCAGTGATTCCACGGTCCTCTTGTTGAGAGCCGAGACATCCACCCGGTCCACGAAGTCCTGGAACGAGGCGAAAGGCTCGTCGGCGCGCGCTTCCACGATCTTCTCGACCACGCCCTCGCCAACATTGCGCACCGCCGAGAGCCCGAACCGAATCCGACCCTCGCGGACGGTGAAGTCGGAGTCGGACTCGTTGACATCGGGGACGAGCACTTTGAGCCCCATCTGTCGGCACTCGTTGAGATAGATCGCCGTCCGATCCTTGTCCTTCTTGGTCGCGGTGAGCAGGGCGGCCAGGTACTCGGCGGGATGATGGGCCTTGAGATAGGCGGTCTGATAGGACACCAAGCCGTATGCCGCCGAGTGTGACTTGGCGAAGCCGTAGCCGGCGAAGTGCTCGATCAACTTGAAGATGTCCCGACCCACCTCCTCGGGATAGCCCTTGTCGACACAGCCACGGAGAAACTTCTCCTCCTCGGCCACCATCACAGACTTGATCTTTTTGCCCATCGCCCTTCTCAAGGCTTCGGCATCGGACATGGAGTAGCCGGCTATCTCCTGGGCCACCTGCATGACCTGCTCCTGGTAGACCATGATCTGATAGGTGTCTGCCAGCTTCTCGCTGACGGCGGGGTGGAGCACCTCCACCGGGGCACGGCCGTTCTTGCGGTCGGCGTAGAGGTTGTGCATGTTCGCCCCCATCGGGCCGGGGCGATAGAGGGCGACCAGGGCGATCACATCGTTGAACGAGTCGGGCCTCAGCGAGCGGATCAAGGATCGCATTGCCGTGCCCTCGAGTTGGAACACACCGATCGTGTTGCCCGACTGGAGCAGCTTGAAGGTCTTCTCGTCGTCGAGGTGCACAGAGTCGATGTCGACCCGGTGCCCCGTGCTCTCCTCGACCAATTCGAGACAGCGCTCGATGATGGACAGGTTGCGCAACCCGAGGAAGTCCATCTTGAGCAGACCGAGCGCCTCCACCCCGTACATCTCGTACTGGGTGACCACCTCGGCGCCCTCCCCCTTCTGCTGGATGGGGACGATATTGATCAGAGGCTCGGGGGCAATGACCACGGCGGCGGCGTGGATCGAGTCCTGGCGGCGGAGACCTTCGAGGCCGCGGGCGGCGTCGACCGTTTCCCTGACTGCAGGGTCGGTTTCGTAGAGATCCCGCAGACCCTGGCCGTTGGCGTACCAGTCCTTGATCGTCGAGTCGGCGTCAGGCAGAGGCGGGATCAGCACCTGCTCCAGAGTTGCCTCACGGCCCAGAATCGAAGGGGGCATCGCCTTTGCCACGCGGTCGCCCACGCCGTAGGGATGGCCGAGCACCCGGGCGGCGTCCCTGAGCGCCTGTTTTCCCTTGATGGTGGAGAAGGTGACGATCTGCGCCACGTGGTCCGCTCCGTACTTCTGGGCGGCATAACGGATCATCTCGGAGCGGTAGCGCTCGTCGAAGTCCATGTCGATATCGGGCATCTGCCGCCGCCCCGGGTTGAGGAACCTCTCGAAGATGAGCCCATAGGCCAATGGGTCGAGGTCGGTGATCCGGAGGCAGTAGGAGACGATCGAGCCGGCGGCTGAACCACGCCCTGGCCCGACTCTGATCCCGCTGTCGCGCGCATACTTGATCAAGTCCCAGACGATGAGGAAGTAGGCGGGAAACCCCATCTCCTCGATGATCTTCAACTCATGTTCGACCCGGTCCCATACCTCGCCGCTGGGGTCGGAGCCGTAACGCTCCCCAGCCCCGATGTCGACCAGCTTGCGCAGGTAGCTGACCTCCGTCTCCCCCGAAGGTACGGGGAAGCTGGGGAGGAGGATCTTCCCGAACTCCAGATCGACGTTGGCCCGCTCGGCGATCCACAGGGTGTTGTCACACGCCGAGGGAAAGCTGTCCTCGGGAAAGAGGCGCCGCATCTCGGCAGCGGTCTTCAGGTAATGCTGGTCGCCCTCGAAGCGGAGACGACCGGTCTCATCGCGGAGCGACCCGGTCTGGATGCAGAGCAGGACGTCGTGCGCCTCGTGCTCGGACTGGCTTGTGTAGTGGGCGTCGTTGGTGGCCAGCAGCGGCGCGCCGGCGCGGCGCGAGATCTCGAGCAGGTCGGGCATGATCGCCTTCTGCGCGGCAAGACCATGGTCCTGAACCTCGATGAAGAAGTTGTCCCTTCCGAAGATGTCCTGGAACTTCCCGGCCGCGGCCAGGGCTGCGTCGAAGTCCCGGATCTGTCCCTTGTTGCCCTCCTCGCTCATCGAGTCCGGGGCCAGCAGTTGAGGGACCATGCCGCCGAGACACCCCGACGTCGCAATGATCCCCTCGGAGTGCTCGGCAAGCAGCTCGAAGTCCATCCGGGGCTTGTAGTAGTAGCCCTCGAGAAAGGCCCGTGAAGAAAGCTGGAGGAGGTTGCGGTACCCAACCTCGTTCTCGGCCAGGAGGTTCATGTGGAAGCGCTGGTTGGCGCTTCCCACCGGCCGATCGAATCGGGAGCCCTCGGTGAAGTAGGCCTCGATCCCGATGATCGGCTTGATCCCAGCCGTCTTGGCCGCCTTGACGAAGTCGACCACCCCGTAGAGGACGCCATGATCGGTGATTGCTATCGCCGGCTGGTCATCCGCCGCAGCCGCCGACACCACGTCGTTGATTCTGGCCGCACCATCGAGCATCGAATACTCGGTGTGAAGGTGGAGGTGGGCGAATGACACGACTGTCATTCAAGGTAGCAGAATGTGACCGGCCGATTCCAGAGGAGCCCTGCAAGCCCCGGCCGACCGGCGTCTGTTCGCCCTGAGGTGTCAAAACGCGACCACGGCTTCATGTCGGCGAATTGCGGGTTGCCGAAGGGCGAAGTCGGCCGGCAATCAAGGCAGCGATCACCATGATCACCAGGCTCACTCCATGGGCGATGGCAAAGCCCCTTCCCAGCGCCGCCACCGCCTCCCCGGCCAGGTCGGTCGACTCCCCTGCGAGTGCCGCCCTGACCGATGCGATGTCGTCCACCGACGCCGACACCGCGGCAAGGATGACGCCACCGGCCAGGCCCGCCCCCACCGACATGCCCAGGGTGCGCAGGAAAGCGTGAGCCGACGTCGCCCGCCCGGCCAGGTTGTCCGAGACTTCCAGCCGCACCATCTGGAGCGATGCGTTGGTCACGGTCCCCACTGACATGCCCATGGCGAAGTAGGCGGCGTAGACAACGGGAAGCGGGGCCGAGAACGCCACTGCGGCCCACGCTGCCCCTATGGCCGGGACTCCTGCCCACGCACCTGCGTTGAGCACAGAGCGTTCGCTCACCCGGTCGGTGATCCGTCCCGCGATGTTGGCGGCCACGGTCCACCCGATGGTGAGCCACAACACCGACCAGGCCGCACCGGCCGCGGTTGCTCCCCGGGCACCCCGCACATACACGGGAAGGTATGCCGACAGTCCCATCGTGGCTGCCAGTGTCAGCGACGCCGCCAACCCGAGCTGGCGATAGGGATAATCGCCGATGAATCGCCGGTCCAGGAGGGCCGATTGGCCGCGGCCCATTCGCCTCCAGAGCAGACTTCCAGCCACGAGGGTGAGGACGACGAGCACCCATGATGTCGCGGTCAGGTTCGACAAAGTCCCCAACAAGGCCCCCACCGTCACGACCAACAGTCCGACCGCGACCCAGTCCACCTTCAGCGGCGTGGGCTCCACCGGCCCGGGCAGAGTCCGCCAGCCGGCGATCAGGGCCGCCATACAGATCGGAACCATGAGCAGGAAGATCCATCGCCAGGACCCGACCTGGAGTAAGGCGGCC
>CAZRID010000274.1:0-4683 GCA_964600055.1 uncultured Acidimicrobiaceae bacterium | reverse complement strand
CTACGTGAGTCATCGGCTCCCGGAGGTCCTCGAGATCGCCGACCGGATCACCGTGCTCCGCGATGGAAAGGCGCGGGGCACCTTCGACGCCAGGTCGACCAGCGAGTCCGCGCTGGTGGAGCTGATCGTGGGCCGTCCCTTCGAGTCAGCATTCCCGCCCTCGGCGACTGAGGTCGAAGATCGTCGTGAGGTGCTGGTTGTCGACGGGCTCCAGGGTCAGTCCTTCGGCCCGGTCAGCTTCACCCTGGAGAGCGGTGAGGTGGTCGGGATTGCCGGCGCCGAGGGCAACGGACAGCCCCAGCTCTTCGACACCCTCTCCGGCAGGACACCACCTCGGGCCGGCCGCGTGGTCTGCGACGGCAAGGAGCTGGCCTTGATCTCGACCCACGAGGCGGTCCGCTCCGGGATCATGCTGTTGCCAGGTGACCGCAAGCGCGAGGCTCTCATGCCCGTCCTCGGGGTCAGGGTCAATTCCACGGTCCAGGCGCTTCGCCGCTTCAGCCTGGTCGGCTTCATCAAGAAACGCGCCGAGCGTCGTGCCGTCAGAGATCTGGTCGACAGACTCGAGATCCGCACCCCGTCGCTGGACCAGCCGGTCGAGTTCCTCTCCGGGGGCAATCAGCAGAAGGTCTCGGTCGCACGAACCTTCCTCCGGGAGCCGGCCGTCATCCTTGCCTACGAGCCGACCCAGGGAGTCGATGTCGGTTCGCGTTTCGACATCTACAAGGCGCTGCGGGCACAGACCGACCAGGGGGCGGCTCTCTTGGTCAAGTCCAGCGACCCCCTCGAGCTCGCCGGTCTCTGCGATCGGGTGCTGGTGATGTCCCGCGGCACGATCATCGAGGAGATCCCCGGTGACGAGCTCGATGAGCTTCGCATTGTCGAGGCCATCGTCCGCGGGCCAGGTCTGTCCCGCTCCGGACGGTCACCGTTCGGTGTCGCCATGCCCAAGGCCCCGACCCGGCCAACGTCATGAGCACGCTGGTCGAATCCGCTCGACAGGAGATCCGCAAGGTCCTCCGCAACGCCCGCGACAAGAACAAGTGGCGCAAGGTGGTGAGGGTCCGGCTGTGGATGCCGGTGGCGCTTCAGGTCCTGTTGATATTGGCCGTGGTCTGGTACACCGACTCCCAGTTCCCTGGGTTCGTCAACAGGACGAACACCGTCAACATCCTGCTGATCGCCACTCCGCTGGCCCTGGCGACCATGGCGCAGATCCACGCTCTTCTCGTTGGATATCTCGATCTGTCCGTCGGTGCGATGATCAGCCTGGCCGTCGTCATCGCCTCGTTCCTGATCCGGCCCGAGTCCTCACCGGGCACTCTTCTCGCCGGCGTCGGCACGATCTTTCTCTGTGCGGTAGCGGTCGGTCTGGTCAATGCCGGTCTGGTGCGGGGAGTGAAGATCCCCTCGATCATCGCCACCCTGGCCACGCTGAGCATCCTCGATGGGATTTCGCTCACCCTGCGCCCGACTCCGGGCGGGACCATCGACCCGGCGTTCGTCGCCGTGCTCCGGGGAGGGATCGGTGCCATCCCCATCGCCTTCGTCGCGGTGGTGGTCGGCGCCGGGCTGCTCGACTTCTGGCTCCATGCCAGCGGCTCGGGGCTTCAGGTCAGCGCAGTCGGCTTTGACGAGCGCTCGGCGAAGCGGGGCGGGGTCCGGACCAATTGGGTCCGGGTGAGGGCATTGATTCTGTCTTCGGTCTTCGCCGCAGTGGCCGCCTTGTTCGTCATGACCCGGTCCGGAGTCGGCAACGCCCAGATCGGAACCAGCTACACCCTGAACAGCATCACCGCCGCAGTGCTCGGCGGCGCCGCGCTTTCCGGTGGCCGCGCCACGTTTGTCGGCGGCACGGTCTCCTCCGTCCTTCTCGCCGTCATCATCACCGTGCTCCCCTTCCACGGTCTCCCGCCCGATGTCGGACCCATGGTCATCGGTGGCCTGGTCCTGATCGGGATCATCCTCTTCCAGGTCGGGGACATCAAAGAGCTGGTGAAGAGGAACTACCGGCGGGCCAGACGTCTGGTGATCGGGAGCCGTCCTCCCAAGACGGCCGAGATCCCCGTGGTCTACCCGGCGGGAACCGATTTCAGCGTGGTGCCCACCGGGCGCAAGCTGATCAGGGGTGGGATCGTCCTCAGTCTCGACCCCGAGGTCGGCGACTTCGCCCGTGGCGACGTCCTCATCGACGGGGATCGGATCGCCGCCATCGGCCCGGATTTGGCGGCGGATGACGCCGAGGTGATCGCTGCCTCCGGAATGATTGTGATGCCCGGTTTCGTCGACTCCCACCGTCACACCTGGGAGGGGATCCTGCGCAATATCGGGACTGACGTTCCCCTCGAGGGAAGGGTCAGTTACATCACCTACGTGCTGCGCACCCTGGCGCCTGCCTTCCGACCCGAAGACGCCTATGCGGGGAACCTGGTCTCGGCGGTCGGCGCCATCGATGCCGGGGTCACGACCCTTCTCGACTGGTCGCATATCCAAGCTTCACCTGCCCACACCGACGCCGTGGTCCAGGCGCTCAGGGACTCCGGTCTCCGCGCCGTGTTCGGATACGGGTTCCCGTGGTGGGGAAAGTGGGAGGAGCGCCAGCCGTCCTGGTTCGTGCGGGCCGCAACCGAGCATTTCTCCTCTCCGGATGGTTTGCTGACCCTGGCCCTGGCCGCCCCCGGGCCCGAGTTCGTCGACTTCGAAGTGGCACGGGATCACTGGAAGCTGGCCCGGGAGACCGGGGCCCGGATCACGGCTCATGTCGGTGTCGGCACCTACGGCCAGGACAAAAAGGTCCAAGAGATGGGAGAGGCCGGGCTCCTCGGTCCCGACACCACATACATCCATTGCACGACGCTCAACGACACCGAGATCCAGATGATCGTCGACACGGGCGGGACCGTCTCGTTGGCCTCCCCCGTCGAGATGATGATGGGTCACGGCATGCCTCCGATCCAGAAGTTCCTCGATCGTGGCCTTAAACCCTCGCTCAGCATCGATGTCGAGACCAACGTCCCCAATGACATGTTCACCCAGATGCGGTCGGTGATCGCCCTTCAGCATGCATTGGCCGATGAGGTCGGCAAGCCCGGCATCACGATGAGAGACGTGCTCTTGTACGCCACGATGGAGGGGGCGCGAGCCCACGGGCTGGAAGAAAAGGTGGGCAGTCTGACCGTGGGGAAGGCCGCAGACCTGATCATGCTGCGGACCGACAAGATCAATGTCATCCCGATCAACGATCCGGTGACTGCGGTCGTGGCGGGGATGGACACCTCGAACGTCGACTCGGTGTTCATCGCCGGGCGGGCAATGAAGCGTCACGGCAAGCTGCTCCACGTCGATTGGGAAGCCGTGAAGCGCATGACGCTCGAGTCCAGAGACTACGTGGTGGAGAAGTCCGGGTACAAGCTGCCAAGGATCTGAGTTTTTCTTACCTGAGGTACATAGCGCCAAATGTGGCGCTGTCAGAACACGGAAGCGGCGGGCCGTTCGTTCTCTGTCGATTCAACGCCAGATATGGCGCCATGAACTCAAGGCTGGCTCTGTGTACGTAAGTGTTGACTTACGGTAAGTGCGCGCTTACGCTACCCGTCATGGTTGACACCCAGCTCGACGCCTTGGCGGTGAACACGCGGAGGGCCATCTACACGATGCTCCTCGAGCGACCGCGGTCGGTCACCGACATCGCGGCCGAGCTCCCGATCAGCCGCCCGGCCGTGTCCCAGCATCTCAAGGTGTTGGTGGCTGCCGACCTGGCCCGGGCCACCAGCGTTGGTAATCGCCGGATCTATTCCGCCGACCCGACCGGGATGGCGGCGCTTCGGGGCTGGGTGGATCAGATGTGGGACATGGCAATGGGAAGCTTCGCCGGCTTCGCCCAGAGAGAGACGGAGGACAAGATGGGTAGGTCAGATAGAGACGGAATCGAGCCGTTGGTCAAGAGCGTCACCGTCCCCGGTGAGCCGGGGTGGGTATTCGAGCTGTTCACCGCCAGGATGGGAGAGTGGTGGCCCCTCGACACGCATTCGGTCGGCGGCGAGGACGCGGTCGGCGTCCGGGTAGATCCTGGAGTCGGCGGCCGTGTCTACGAGATCACCCGGGATGGCGTAGAGCATGAGTGGGGCCGGGTCATCGAGTGGGAGCCCGCGGCCAGGGTCGCCTTCAATTGGCATCCGGGTCTGCCGACGGAACAGGCGACGCACGTCGAGATCACCTTTCGCCACACGGCCGAGGGCACCGAGGTGACTCTGGTTCACGACGGCTGGGAGGCGAGAGGAGCCGACTGGCAGTCGATGCGGGACAACTACGACGGTGGCTGGGACCACGTCCTGGCCCAGGTACCCGGATCAGTGTCCAAGGCGGTGGCCAAGTCCGGCTGATCCCGGGAATGGCCTATCTCCGGTCCCTCTTGCGTCGCATCTCGTCAACAGTCAGCGCCAGCCCAGCCGAACCGAGCACGACCACCAGCCAGATCAACCAGATGCCGAATCGTGGTTGAAACCCGCTCGACGCGGGGGACAAGTCTCCGAGGGAGAACTCCGACCCTTCTTCCTCCTCCTCGCCCTCAGGTTCCGCAACCGGGGCGAGTGGGGAGCCAACCCCGACCGCGATGTCTGGAGCCGTCTCGGCGTCGACTGGAGCCTCGGGGTCAGGGGCGAAGAGCTGGGCGATGAGCGTCTT
>CAZRID010000273.1:0-4703 GCA_964600055.1 uncultured Acidimicrobiaceae bacterium | reverse complement strand
AACAGCGCCCTCGGGAGGACTCGAACCTCCGACACCCGGTTTAGGAAACCGGTGCCTCCATCCCCTGAGCTCTACACCCATCACAAGGGGGACGAGACAGCAACAACGCCTAAAGTCGTCGTCGAAGGCAACGAGACTGCCTCGACGCCCTCACCCAGGCCATCACCCGCCACTGGATCGACCAGCCCGCGGTCGCCCGCCAAACCGCCGGATCTCCGAGCAAGGGCGCAGCCACCTCTCAGTTTCCTTCAACTGCCGACGCAACGGTTCCAGCAGATCAGCCACAGCTGGGGAATCGTCGCCGCTCCAAGTGGCTCTAACCCAAAGCTCGGGAGGGTCGGGAGGGTCAGCCTGATTCGTCCCGACCTCCAGCGTCAGTCTGCCATCCCGGGCAACCGTCCCGTTGTCGGCATCAGCGACCGAGAACCCTGCGTCTGTCAGCGCCTTCTTGATCCGCTCGAACTGTTGTGTCCTCGGTGCGTCTCACAAAAGCCGCTAGCGGCGTGGACGGTCTCAAGGACCACCGTCGTCCCGGAGTTCCCCGATGCCAGCGCCGTCATCACGCATGCCAAGCTCCCAGGGTCCAATACGGTGCTGAGACCGTCCTCGGGATCAGAGCTGGTGGTGATTTGTGCTGCGAAGTTGCCCATCAGCCCAGGAGTCACAATCTCGATCAGGGGATCAGACCCGGGTGTTCCGTCCCCGCTGTCGACAATGGTCCAGCCGGCCAGCGTCCCGTTCTCAAACCCCAGATTGGGCTCGGGTTCGGACTCCTCCAAGCTGGCATGCCAGTCACCAGTACTCCGTTACGGAACGGGCCGAATCCAAACCCGGGTTCGAGATCCCCAACGGGTCCGGGGACGAGTCCGGTGTGAGAGATCACGAGTACGGCTTCGTCACATGCCCCTTCAAGGGGCAAACTCACCTGGCCGGTAGTTCCGGGACCGGTGTCGATCCGGATCCACGTTGGTTGGACTGAACACAAGGTCGGATGGTTCTCGGCTCCTTCCTCGCGTTCCGCGGATATTCCGCGGGAGGACGAAAAACGGCACGAGAAGACGAGACGTAATGACAAGTGTGTAATTCTCATTTATCCAGGTCAGAGTATGTTTTCAGCACCAACGCGAAACGACGACAACTAGCCATTGAGATGAGCTACATCGGTGGTTAAGGGACCAGCGCCGGCTCATCTGGGGATCGGGTGAGCTTTCGCCCCCCTGAGGTGACCCGGTAGCCGGCCCAGATCAGAGTCACCGCGGCGAGGAGGGAAAGGGCAAAGGCGCTTCCCTCACCCAATGCCAATCCGGTGCCTCCGGACGCCGCGGCGAATGTGCCGGCGACGATGAGCAGGTTTCCCCAGACGATCCTGCGGTTCTTCTTCCAGAATCGAATTACGGAGACCAGGGCCAGGATGATGAGGATGGTCGAGCCCATCGCCCCCCCGATGATGGCGAAGAGTCTCGGCCCGAAACCCGAGGCGAACACGTCGTGGGGGACTCCCGAATCGGGCAGCGGGTTGGCGAAGGCGACGGTTGCGGTCAGCGTCGTCGAGATCGCAGTGAGCGCTCCGAGGGCGATCGCCATGATGTGGCCTGAGCGTTTTCCCACAACGAGGAACATCGACCCCAGGGCGAGGAATGGGATGTTGAGTACGGCGCCGAACAGATAGAAGGTCCGGTACAGGGGTCCGGTCCAGCCGTAGGTGAGCCCGATGAAGAACGCCCAGGTTGCGATGGCGAACATCGTCATGCCGGTGGCGAAGGCAGCGATATGGGGCCGGGGGCGCTTCCGGTAGTCCAGCCACAGGTCCGCGGAGAAGGCCGTGGCGGCAAGGGCAGCGAGCAGGGCTAGAGCCGAGTCCATTGCGTCTCAGGGTAGATAGGTGATTGTCCATGAAGTATGAGGGAAACGACCCGCCAACGAGGCGGAAGCTCCGGCCGACCGGCGTCTGTTCGCCCGAGGTCGACATCGCTCGACGCGTTGCGCATGAGGTTGTCCCCCACCCAGGATCATCTGATGCCGGTGGAGCCAAACGGGCGAAGTCGGCCGGCAATTAAGACTGCCCGGGTCTGTATGGACCCCTGAGCGTCCCAATTACGGGGTCCTGGCAAAGATCCGGGCGTCGATCGCCCGCACCCGACAGGCTTGACCGACCTGGTAGACGGGGCGGGGGCCGATCCGGGCCCGGACTCTGGTGCCACCATTCAGCGCCACTGTCACCAGTTGGTCGTGACCGAAGAACTCCGAGTCGGCGACGATCGCGTTGGGGGTTTCCCCGAGTGAGATCTGGACGTTCTCCGGCCGAAGGATCACCGACACGGCGCCATTGAGCTCGGTGTCGAAGGAGCCGACAGGCGTCTCCACACGTCCATTTCGCGCCTCCGAATCAAGGACATCCGCGTCCCCAAGAAACTCGGCGATCCAAGGGTCGGCAGGGTTCGAATAGAGATGGGCCGGGGTGTCGGCCTGGAGGATCCGCCCGTCACACATCACGGCCACGATGTCGGACGTGGCGAGGGCCTCTTCCTGGTCGTGGGTCACGAAAACGGCGGTGGTGCGAGCCTCGGTGAGGATCACGCGAAGCTCGCGTCTGACCCGATCACGCAGACTCGCGTCGAGGTTGCTGAATGGCTCGTCGAGGAGGATGACCTCGGGCTCGGGGGCGAGGGCACGAGCCAGGGCCACCCTCTGTTGCTGGCCACCGGACAATTCGTTGGGCATCCTGCCCTCGAGACCGACCAGGCCGACCAACTCCAGCACCTCTCCCACCCGGCCCTCCCGATCGGTCTTCGGAATGCCATATGCGACGTTGGACGCCACCGTCATGTGAGGGAAGAGCGCATAGTCCTGGAAGACCATCCCCACCTTCCGCTTTTCCGGCGGGACGAAGATGCCGCCATCGAGAACCTTGCGGCCGTGGATCTCGACCGACCCGCCCGCGCTCTCGAACCCGGCTATGACCCGCAACGCCGTGGTCTTCCCACAGCCGGACGGCCCGAGCAGGGTGACGACTCCGCCCTCCCAGACGTCCAGGCTGAAGTGGTCGAGGGCGACCGCGTCGCCGTAGGACCTGGTCAGGTCGCGGGCGCGAATGGCTAGTCGGTCAGTCGCTGAGGTCACGGGACATCACGAGGAAGAGTGGCACGATCGAGACGACTAACAGAACCAGGCTCGCCGCCGAGGCGCGGGTGAGGAATCCTTCGGCAGTCGAGCTCCAGATACGTATCGCCAGGGTCTCGAATCCGTTGGGTCGCAGCAGGAGCGTCGCCGGCAACTCCTTCATGACACTGAGGAAGACGAGGGCCCCACCGGCCAGCAGACCGGGGACTGCCAGCGGGAGGGTGATTCGGAGCAGGGTTGCCATCGGCCCGTGGCCCAGTCCGCGAGAGGCGTCCTCGAGGTCCGGGCTGGCCCGGCGCAAGGAGTCCTGGATCGATCCGACGGCTTGGGGGAGGAAGATCGCCACATAGATGATCACCAGATAGATAAGCGTCTGGTACAGCGGTCGGGCCCATGAGAGCGCGAAGCCGACAGCAGCGACCCCGACGGTGATGTGGGGTAGCGAGTAGGTGCCCCAGACCACCGACTCGACCCAACCCGAAAGACGTCCCGGTCGACGGGTGATAACCATGGCGACCGGGAAGGCGGCGACGACGGTGACCAATGCGGCGAGAACGGCAACTCCCAACGACCTGAGTGCCTCGATGCCGAGGGTCCCGACCGTTTGACCGACACCCAACCCGCGCCCGACCGCCATGGTCATGGCCAGTATCGGGATGCCGAGGGCGGCGAGGGCATACACCGTCAATAGGGAAACCGATAACACCCGTTTCCACCCCCGGAAGGAGATCAGAGGGCGCGCTCGTCGGGGTCGCCGCGAGTGCATGGCCACACGATTGCGATAGTGGCGCTCGAGGAGGAGGATGACTATGGCCAGGCCCATCAGGATCAAGGAGAGAGTTGCCGACGGACGGCGGTCCAGCTGTCCCCGATACAGGGTGTAGATCGCCCTGGTGAAGCTGTCATAGCGGAGCAAGGAAACCGCGCCGAAGTCGGACACGGTGTAGAGACCGACGAGGAGCCCGGCGGTGACCAGGGCCGGCTTGAGCTGGGGAAGTGTGACCGTGGCAAACACCCGCCACCGACTCGCACCGAGACCCGTTGCCGCTTCCTCGGTAGCGGGATCGATGGCCTTGAGGCCGGGGATGATCGTGAGATGTACCAGGGGAGCCGTGAAGATCGAAAGGACGAGCCATGCGCCGACGAAGCCGTACGGCGTCGGGATCTCGAAGAGGACCCCGGTGGGCCCGGTGGCGGCGATCAGGCTCAGTGCGGCGACGTACGAAGGCACCACGAGGGGTAGGGCTGCCAAAGTAATCCAACCGTTGCGGAAGGGCAGGTCGACCCTGGTTGTGACCCACGCGGTGAAGAGGCCGATGGCGACGGCGGTGAGGGTGACGACGGTTGTCAGAACGAGCGTGTTGACGAAGAGCTCGA
The DNA here is from genome assembly GCA_964600055.1 of uncultured Acidimicrobiaceae bacterium. Lineage (GTDB taxonomy): Bacteria > Actinomycetota > Acidimicrobiia > Spongiisociales > ZC4RG35 > JARDZU01. The sequence continues at coordinate 206 of CAZRID010000273.1, read as the reverse complement.
CCAGACGCGCCGGTGGGACGGCTAGGGCCGTCCCACTTCCCACTACCTGAAAAACGAGGCTGACCGGGGGGATCAGCGCCGGGAGCAGGGCCACACCCGCTGCCACCCACCATCCCCGGCCCCTCCGATACCGGGCAGGCCCGGCTCTGGGCTCGATTGCGGTGATGGGCCCCGCGGTCAACTCACACCAGACCGGCCTCGGCCAC
>CAZRID010000272.1:0-4720 GCA_964600055.1 uncultured Acidimicrobiaceae bacterium | reverse complement strand
GCTGACGGCCCATCGGTACGCTGAGGCCGATGATGAGGCGACCGCTTATCTTGACGGCAGGTCTCGTGCTGGTGGCCTCGGCATGCACGGCAGACGGGACACCAAATGTCGGGCCTGTGACAACCAGTCAAACCCCGACGACCGCAGCCCCCGAACCACAATCTGTTGACGTGTCCGACCTTCCCGGCCGTCTGGTCGTCCTCGACGACGGGGGCGACATCGTGACCATCGACCCCGACGGCTCAGACCCGGTTTCGATAACCGATGATGCAGGTGAGTCGGCCCGTTATGCGCAACCCTCGTTCTCTCCGGTCACCGACACCCTCGCCTGGGCAGAGATCACAGTCGACGGGACCGGTCTCGGGTCGAGCGACGGTCGAGGGGAAGACCGGATCTCGATCCCCATGACCGCACCACCGTTTTTCATGTACTGGTCTCCTGACGGCAACGGGATCGGCGTCCTCCACAACAGCGTGCAGGGAACCATCGAGTTCGAGATCGTCGACGTTGGCGCTGCCACGACCGAGGTGGTTGCGTCGGGTGCGCCTTTCTACTTCTCATGGAGCCCGGACAGCACTCAGGTTGCCGTCCACGTCCAACTGGAGGTGTTTGCTGCCCTGGATCGCGAAGGGAATCAGACTGATCTCGGAGCGACCGCGCCCGGCTATCAGGCGCCACATTGGACCGAGTCCGGAATCATTCATCTCGGTGCGAACGGCCTCGAGCTGCGGGATCCTTCAGGTGGTCCTCGGATCCTGGCTACGACGCCCGGCCCGGTCGCCTTCGTCACTAATCAGCAGGGCACCCGAGTGGCAGTGCAGTCGTTCGTGGAAGAGGATCGGCCGGGAATCAGTGCCTCCGTGTCGGAGACCCCTGCCCTTCCCGCCAACTCGGTGGTGATCCTCGATGTTGCCTCTGGCGATGTGGTCGAGGTCACTCCAAGCCTGTCGGTCGGGCTCTTCTGGAGCCCCGACGGGGAGGCTCTATTGGTGTTGAAGCCGAACGACGACGGGTCGGGAGATCTCGACGTCCTGATCTGGAGTGGGGGTGAGACCACCGAGCTGCTGTCGATGGCCCCTCATCCTGCGTTTGTTGAAGGCGTCCTCCAATTCTTCGACCAGTACGGGCAATCGCTTCAACTCTGGTCGCCTGAATCCTCGGCGGTTGCCCTGGCCGGAGCAGTCGACGGCGAGCAGGGGGTTTGGGTTCAGGGTGTCGCCGGTGGTGATCCGGTCAAAGTGTTCGAGGGGTCCTGGGCCGCCTGGTCCAATGGGTAGATCCCGGTCCTGTCACCTTTGGTCGCCAGGACCTTGGTGGCGTTCCTATGGAGTTACCGAAGCGGGACGATGGCGTCGATCTCGACCAGGAACTCGGGTCGGGCCAGGGATGAAATGATCAGCAGGGTATTGGCCGGGGCAGGCGTCGGGAAGAACTCCTCTCTCACCTCTCCGACCGGGCCGCGATCCTCGAGTCGGGTCAGGTAGACGGTGGTGCGGGCAACGTCGCCCATTGTCCCGCCTGCCGACTCGATGACACGCTGCAGGTTGGTGAGCACCTGCCGGGCCTGAGCTGCGGCATCGTCACCACCTACCAGGTCACCGTTCTCGTCGAAGGCGACCTGACCGGCGACGAACAGCAGACGTCCTGACGTGACTATCCCGTGGGAATAGAAGCCACCCGGGGGCGCCACCCCTTCTGTCTCGACCACCGTGCGTTCGAATTGGTTGGTTGTGTCCATGGCTTAGACCCTATCAAGCCGGCCATCGGAGGCCCGTCTGCGCCCGGGTGGTGACCTCTAGGCTGGATATCCCGCGGCGCGAAGGGATCCAAATGTCACTCCAACTCAGCATGGTTGGTCTCGTCCTGAGGGATATGCCCGCCTCCCTGGAGTTCTATCGGAGGCTGGGGGTGGACATCCCCGAGAGCGCCGATGGTGAGCGCCTACGGATACCACGGACGGACCCCGCCCCTGCAGACCAGCGGTCCCTATGCAGCAATGGTTGATGACCCCGACGGGAACATGATCCTTATCACCGCGGGGTGAAGCCGAGGGTGCTCAATTCGACGGGCGCGCCGCGTCTGGCCTGCGAAGCTGCGGCCCATGTCCGAAGAGCACCCACCCGGCCTCGACGCACGTGCGGTCGTGCTTGTCGAAGGGATGAGCGATCAGGCAGCCCTCGAAGCGCTTGCTGAGCGCCGTGGTCGAAATCTTGACGCCGAAAGGATTCGCATTGTGCCCATCGGCGGTGCCACGACCCTCGGAGCCTTCCTGGATCAGTGGGGCCCTCAGGGACTCGACCTCCGACTCGCGGGCCTGTGTGACGCCGGAGAGGAGGGCGACTTCCAGCGCTCACTAGAGCGGGCCGGCCTCGGCTTCAACCTCACTCGGTCAGATATGGAACGGCTGGGTTTCTACGTGTGTGTCGCAGACCTGGAGGACGAGCTGATCCGAGCCCTCGGTGCCGCCTCTGTGGAACAGGTCGTCGAAGCACAAGGTGAGCTTGGGTCGTTTCGCATCTTCCAGAACCAGCCTGCTTGGCGGGGACGGACCAGTGAGGAGCAGCTTCGGCGCTTCATGGGCACCCGTTCCGGCCGGAAGATCCACTACGCGCGGCTGCTCGTCGAAGCGCTGGACCTCACCCAAGTGCCTCGCCCCCTGGACCGCGTGCTCGCTCACGTCTGACACATCGGACGGAGAGGTTCCGCTTATTGTCGCTCCTGCTGGAAGCTTTGTGGTCAGGGACGGCGTCGATCCGTCGACCTCCGGTTTTTCAGACCGTTTTCGCCCCGTTTGGTGACCTGGGGTTTCTTGGAAACACTGGTGTCTACCAGGCCTTTTGATCTCACGTGATCTCGCGCCAGTCCACGGGCTTTCGCGTGTGTTGTGGCCCAGCCGTGGCCCAAGATTTGCGCTGACGCCGGCTTCGCCCCACTCGACGACACCGGCACCCAGCTTCTCTTCCGGTTCGTGGCCGCCGCCTACGAAAAAAGAGCACCTGACCGCCGCCAGGGACTAGCGCATACGGAGAAATTCGCCTGGTCGACACGCTGCCGTCACCTGCCGCGGTTATGCTGGCCTTGATCCTCCTTGGGTGGATCAAAGAAGGGGATTCGGGAGGCGTTGACCCCGCAGCCTGTAAAGCGGTCACCTGGGTCGCGGGGTAGCCAATGGTGAGACCGGCCTGTCCCATGAGCAAGAAGGGGATAGGCAACTATGGAGAGGTTCAAGGCGGCGCGGGCTGTCGCGGGCGATGGCGCCCTATCCAATAGGCCCCGGTGTAAGGGACAATTCGAGACCTCGGCTAAACGTGTCAGACGAAGGCTGTTGGCCATCTCAGCGCTTGCTCTGTTGACAATCGTTGCTCCGGCCGGATTTGCGGCCGCCACCGCGATGGAGGAGTTCGACACGGTCATTCCCATAGACACCGTGGTGCTCGCGCCGGAGGGATCCACGACGATTCTGGCCACCCAGCCCGTAGGGGAGGAGTTTGCCAGCCAAGCCTGCACTGTCACCGCGAGGTCTGAGAACCAGGAGTCAGTGCATCCCGGCAACAACCTCATCGTCGAGTCAGGAAGCTCCATTGTCACCCTCGAAGATGTGGAGAGTGGAGCCGGAAGCGTCGTGAGCGCCGAGGGCGAGATCGAGCTGGGCTCTGACATTGTCGTGTCGTTGGTCATGGGACCCGACGAAGTCTTCTCGGCGGGGATGAACGTGCACATCGAGTGCGTGTTGGGGGAAATCATCACGACCACCACCGAGGCGACGACCACCACCACCGAGGCGACCACCACCACCGAGGCGGCGACCAGCACCACCAATGGCCAGGTCGAACCGACTAGCACGAGTGCCCCCGGCGGGGAGACGACATCCACTGTCGAGGACGAGGTGCTGGGCACGGTGATCACCAGTTCGACCCTGGGTGATCAGGTCGACGACTTGGAGGAACTCCCGTTCACCGGCTCGGACGACGCCTGGCTGTTCATTGCTGGGAGTCTGCTGGCACTGGGTGCAATCCTGATTGTCGGCGCGAGGCGACGGCGAGAGGACTGATAACAAGAGGCCGACGAGTCTGAGAGAGCCCCGGGATTAATCTCCCGGGGCTTTTCATGGACTATCTCGACGCCCTTGCCTATCTCGATGGACACATCGCATACGGCATCAGGCCCGGCCTGGAGCGCATCGAAGGGCTGCTCGACGACATGGGCCGCCCTCACGACGGATACCCGATCATCCACGTCGCCGGGACCAATGGCAAGACCTCCACCTCACGGTTCGCCACCCTCCTCCTCGTCGCCCACGGTCTGAACACAGGTACCTATACCTCGCCCCACCTGCAGAAGGTCGAGGAGCGTCTGGCGATCAACGGTCGAATAGCCACAGAGGAAGAGTTCGCTCTCGCCGTCTCAGACGTGGCGGCGTTTGCCGATCTTCGGGTGAAGGCCGGTGCAGAGCCCAACACCTACTTCGAGTTGACCACGGCCGCCTGAACTACGTTTCTGGGGGTGTGTGGCGGCGGGCGCCACGCTCGAGAGCACTGGTCGAGAGCGATCCAAACCCGGCCGAGCCATCATCGTCCAACACCGGGAAGCCCTCCGTAAGACCGAGATCATCACCGGCCAGCAAGTGGAGCGTTGGAAGGCCGGCCATATACCGCCGCGGCCATCGAAGCGATCGTTGAGGACAGCTGCACACGGTTCCCGACGACGGGTCGGCGTGTTG
>CAZRID010000271.1:0-4735 GCA_964600055.1 uncultured Acidimicrobiaceae bacterium | reverse complement strand
GGATCGATCACGGGGTGAGGAGCCTCGAGGACCCCGATCTGGTGGCCAGGCTGAGCCGGGAGCAGATCCCACTGACCGTCTGCCCGCTCTCCAACGTCGCGCTCAGAGTGGTCGATGACCTGGCTCACCACCCTCTTCCCGCCATGATCGACGCCGGGCTCTTGGTCTCGATCAACTCCGACGATCCGGCCTACTTCGGTGGTTACATCGGAGCCAACTACCGGGGGGCCCAAGAGCAGCTCGGCTTCGACGACGCGACCATGGTCGATCTCGCCCGCAACTCGATCACTGCATCGTTTCTCGACAACGCGAGGAAGCGAGAACTTCTCGATGAGCTGGAGGCGGTGTCAGCGGGGGATGAGGGCTAGCTGGCGCGATAATGCGACCAGCTGGCCGGTTTCGTCCCAGACCTCACCGTCCTCCTCGAGGAACCCACCTGTGACAAAGCGGGTCGTGAACTGACAGCGCAGCCAGCCGGTCGACGGTGTGGACCGGATGTGGGTGGTCATCTCCACCGTCGGGGTCCAGGCAAGGGGGAGGTTGGCGTTGAAGACCGCCGGCGGGAACGCGTCGGCGACGAGAAGCGGGGTGAAAGGGTCGAACGGCTCGTTGTCGTGCAGACGTAGCCATCCACGGATTCGGGCCACCCCGCTCGGTTTGCCGTCCAGGGGACCGGCGTCATCGGGATGCAGCCTCTCCTCGAATTGGGCCATGAGCGGCGGGGGAAGGGGAGCATCGAGTGCGGGCAGCGCTCGGACACAATCCTCAGGCTGGGGGATATCGGGTGGACCGGTACCCATGTACTGGGTGCCGGCATTGGGTCGTCGCGGGTCCCCCAAAGTGCCGATGAGGGAGAGGTGGGTGTTGCCTCCCGCTGTCATCGTGGCCCGGATCGTGGAGAACGTCCGGCCCACCTTGATCGGCTCCGCGGTCACCTCGATCGGCCCGGTGGTCACCGGTCTGGTGAAGTGACCGGTGACACTGACCGGGAGTCGCCCGTCGGCGGCTTCAGACATCGCCCGGGCCGCGATTGACATCAGGTACCCACCGTTGGCCACGCCGAATATGTCCCAGTCTGGTTGGACCTCCCCGATCCAGGTGCTCTCGTCGACTCGTTTGACGGCTGACGCTTCGACGAATCTCACCTGAGCTTGACCCCGTTGCCGGAGATCACCTTCCCCACCGGCCACGGCGAGTGTCGGGCCGTCGTGGTCATCACCTCATCGGCCTGTCGTGGGTCAACGATCAGACAGAAGCCGACCCCCATGTTGAAAGTGGAGAACATTTCGCCCTTCTCCACCCCCCGTGAGGCCACCAGGTCGAAGACCGGTGGCGGCTTCCAGGAGCGGGTTTCGATCTCGACGGCTAGGCCCTCGTGCAGCGCCCGGATCAGATTTCCCACCAACCCTCCACCGGTGACGTGGGCGGCAGAGTGGACACCCCCGTTTTCGATTGCATTCAGCACCGCAGGCGCGTAGATGACAGCGGGCTCCAGCAGTTGGTCGATGTAGGGGTCGATGTCGTCGCCGAACACCGAGCGGACCAGCGAGAACCCGTTTGAACGCAGGTTTGGTGAGTGGAGGGCAATGACCAGATCTCCCTCCTTGACCCTGTGCGGGCCAAGCTCCTCGCCCTTTTCGACTACCCCCATTACTGCCCCGGCCAGATCTACCCCATCGATGGGCATGACACCGGGGTGCACCGCGGTCTCACCCCCCAAGAGAGGGCACTCGGCTTCGGCGCAGGCGGCCGCGACCGAGGCCACGATCACCTGGTCCCGATCGAGGTCCAGGGCGCCGACGGCGAGATAGTCGACGAAACCGAGCGGTTTGGCCCCCACTGCGGCGAGGTCGTCGACGCACATCGCCACCAGATCGAAGCCAACGTCATCCCAGTGCCCGCTTCGTCGTGCCAGCTCGAGCTTGGTGCCGACCCCGTCGGTGGACATCATCAGCACCGGCCGGTCGTAGCCGGGCGGGATCTCGACACCGGCGGCGAACCCGCCGAATCCCCCCACGACATTGGCGGTCCAGGTTGCGGTCACCGCCCGGGCGATACCCGCAATGTGACGTTCGGCGCCTTCGAGATCGATCCCCGCCTCTCCGTAGCTGGTCATTTCAGGATCGCTCGAGCTGGAACTTGTCTGTCACCTCGGGGATCTCAGTCGGGTACTCGCCGGAGAGGCACGCCGTGCAGAAGCCGGCATCGGCGACCCCTGTCGCATCCAACAGACCCTGAAGCGAGAGATAGCCCAGCGAGTCGGCGCCTACGTGCTCGCGGATCTCCTCGACCTCGAGTCTGGCCGCGATCAACGTCGATCGATCCGAGGTGTCCATGCCGTAGTAGCAAGGCCACCTGTAGGGCGGTGACGAGACCCGGAGATGGACTTCGGTTGCGCCGGCGTCACGGATGATCTGAACCAGCTTCTGGGTGGTGGAGCCCCTGACGATGGAATCGTCGACGAGCACGACTCTCTTGCCCCTGAGATTGTCCGGAATCGGGTTCAACTTGAGCCGGATGCCACGGTCCCTGAGATTCTGGGTCGGCTCGATGAACGTGCGTCCGATGTAGCGGTTCTTCACCAGGCCATCGGCATAGGGGATCCCGCTGGCGGCGGCGAAGCCCTGTGCCGCCGGGAGACCCGACTCGGGCACCGGGACCACCACATCGGCCATTGCGGGGTGCTCGGTTGCGAGGGTCTCACCCATCTGGCGTCTCGCAGCGTGAATCCCCCTGCCGTACATATGACTGTCCGGTCTGGCGAAGTACACGAACTCGAACAGGCATAGACCGGGTTTCACGCTGGAGGACAGGGAGTAGCTGTGCACTCCGCCGGCGTCGATGACGACCATCTCGCCCGCCGCCACCTCACGAACGAACCGGGCGCCGACCAGGTCGAGTGCGGCAGTCTCCGAGGCTAGGACCCAACCGCCATCGGGCAGCGTGCCGAGACACAGCGGCCGGAACCCATTCGGGTCGCGCAAACCTACGATTCGTCCTTGATCCATGATGACCAGGGAGAAGGCGCCCTCCCAGGTCGGGGCCACCTCGAGGATCGCCATTTCGAGACCCCTTGCATCCGATCGCTCATCGTCGAGGGCGCGGGCTATACCTTCTGCCATCAGGTCGGAGTCGGTGGTAGCCCCCTTGATCCCGAGATGGGCGGCCAGATCGCGGGTGTTGGTCAGGTTCCCGTTGTGGCCGAGGGCGATGCTGGTGTTGCCCACCTGGCGGTGTGCAGGTTGGGCGTTGGACCAATTGTTCGACCCTGTCGTCGAATAGCGGGTATGGCCGATCCCGAGGTGGCCGTCTAGACCGGCGAGCGTCGGCTCATCGAAGACCTGGGCGACCAGACCGAGGTCTTTGAACACGGTGACCGTCATCCCATCCGAGGTAGCGATGCCCGCTGATTCCTGGCCCCGGTGCTGCAGGGCGAAGAGGCCGAAGTAGATGAGGCTGGAGACACGCTGCCTGGGTGTGTAAGCGGCGAAGACCCCGCATGCCTCGCGGGGCCCTTCGATGAGCGGGACTGTCGCCTCCTGGGGCACAGGCCCATCGTAGGTCAGATCGTGCCCCCGGCCTAGTCACTCCGCCGTTCGGATGTCGAGGATTTCGCGATAGCGCTCCATCAGCTCGAGATAGTGGTCGATGCCCTCATCGGCCCGGGTGATCTCAGCCTCGGTCAAATCTCGGATCGGCCTGGCCGGGGTGCCGAGGGCGAGAGTCCACGGTGGGATCTCTTTGCCCTCGGTCAGTACCGACCCTGAGCCGAGCCAAGCTCCCTCACCGAGCACCGAACCGTTGAGCAGGATGGCACCGATGCCGATCAGGCAACGGTCTCCGACCATCGCACCGTGGACTACTGCGGAGTGCCCGACGGTGACACGCTCACCCAGGACGCACGGGATGTCCTCGTCGCAGTGGAGCACCGCGTTGTCCTGGATGTTGGTCTCCGCCCCGATCTCGATTCGATCGAACTCCGCCCTGATCACCGTCCCGAATAGGACGAAGGCTCGAGGGCCGATCGTCACCTGACCGTAGACGTGGGCCCCGGGGGCGACGACGGCCGTCGGGTCGATCACCGGCTCGGGTATGTGCGGACCACCCATGGGCAAGCGAGCCTAACGGTGGCTTCCCGAACCTCAGCCCTCCCGTGCATGAAACGGCGAACCTGAGGTTCTGCGTTTCACATATGAAACGAACTGCCTCAGGTTCAACCGAAGTCGGACGTTCTTCAGGTCTGGTACCGCGCCTTACCCATGGTTGCCGACCGGGCGTGGAGTGCGACGTCGAGGAAAAGGCCGATGAAGATGCCCAGGATCCCCCACGGAGCCGCCGCATCACCCGAGGCGACGAAACCGACGATGTAGAGCACGGTGGTCCATGGGAGGAAGATGACACCCAACACGGGGATCAGCCAACCGCTGAACGCCCGATCCACCCAGTCGGTGACCAACCAGAGCAACAACATCGCCAGACGGGGGCTGATAATCACCAGCAACAGAAGCATGCAACCCACTCGACCCACCTTTCTGTGAAAACGTGAGACTATCGGGCAAGGCGCATCGCATGCGGTCACGGGTCGACAAGGGTGCTTCTAGTTCGACATGTGACAGTGAAGGAATCGAAAGCCCAGGCGATAAATGAGCTCCAACGAACACAAAGCAGCGATCGAGGCCTTGTTCAGAGAGTCCTATTCCCTGGTGCTGGCCAACGTCGCAACCCGATGTCGCGA
>CAZRID010000270.1:0-4738 GCA_964600055.1 uncultured Acidimicrobiaceae bacterium | reverse complement strand
CGGCGCCTTTCCCCAACACTCGCCCGTGAGCAACAAAATCGGCAATGAGCGACCATTTTCGGCCGTCTTCCCGGTGATCCTGATAGCCCTTGACCACGGTGCATCCAATCGACCCATCGGTCGTCTGCTTGGTGGTGAGGGTTGATCGGTCAGATCCTATGCCTCCCCGATAGCCCGGGCCACGATAATGCTGTCGTGGCAGTCGACCTCGATCTTGGAACATTTCAAATTGCGGAGAAGCAAGAGGCCAACGAAGTGTTCTGGCGCATAGGACATCGGGCGGCGTCGCTAGCACCGCAGCCTGCAGCCGGTTGGGGTTGCAGCCTTATCCGCAAAGACCCAGAGCGTTCCCGCCTCTCGGTGGAGGGGGTCGCCACCGGGCTTCTGGCCACGTTCGAGCATGATCGTCGGCTGCCTTTGCGAATTGACCCAGCCAACCCACCGAACCCGACGGAGCAACGGCTGTGGCGGGATTCAGTGGATACCGCCCGAGCGGAACACGGCGTTCGTTACAACTTCCCGTGGTGGGCCGCGTTGGGAGGCGACCAAGGGTTGGCCCGGCCGGCTGGGGCCGTCGCCGGAGCCGTGAGAATCGAGACCGCGCCCTTCTACGGCCGGGTTCAGGGCCAGGGCGGCAACAGATAGCCTTCGATGACGCGACCATCAGTCATCCTGATCCCTAAGAAAGCCTGGGATGACCCTGTGCGCCCAGAGCCTGGCCGTCATTGAGTCCCGGGAACGAGGATGACTCATGACAGAATGAGATGACTCATGACAGAATGAGACGAGAGAGAGCGCCGGTTCCGACAGCGCAGGACAATCGGGAGTGACGGTGCGCAAGTTGATCGTGAGCAATCTGATCTCACTGGACGGTTACGCGTCCGGCCCCGGCGGCGACGTGATGGCTCTGCCGTTCGACACCACGTTCAGCGACTACAACCTTGAGCTCATGCAGGCCGCGGACACCCTGGTGTCCGGCGCCACGACTTACCGCGGGTTCCTTAGCTATTGGCCTCCAATCGCCGACGACCCGGCCCAGCCCGAAGTCGAGAGGGCCATCTCGCGCCGCCACCGCGAGCTCGAGCACATGGTGGTCTCCAACAGCCTGACCGCGTAGGAGACCGGCCCCTGGCGGGAGAAGACCAGGATCGTGCGCAGGGGCGAGGCACGGGACGCGATCGCTCAGGCCAAAGAGGACGAGGGCGGCAAGCTATTGGTTTTCGGCAGCATGACGACCTGGAACGACCTGCTCGCCGCAGGCCTGGTCGACGAGCTACACATGATGGTCGGCGCGGGCGTCCTGATCGACGGCGTCCCGGCCTTCTCGGTCCGGCCACCCGGCCCGATGCAGCTGACCGGCGCACGGCAGCTCGGCGACTCCAACATCGCGTTGCTGCTGTACTCGCTGGGGTGACTGCTACGCAGCAAGTCCCGACCGATGACCATCCGCTGGATCTGGTTGGTGCCGAGCGCTTGGAAAGCGCGATATCGGCACATCTTGAGCCGCCATCGAATCAATTGAGGGATCTGACTGTCGCCTTGCGTCCCTGATTGACAGCCCGGTCTACGGCTCCCACATGTCGAGTGTGATCGCTGCCACGTCTCCGCTGGGTAGCAGGAAGAAGTCCACCGTTCCCCACATGAGACAGCTGTCTTGCGGCCCGAGCCGAGGCTGGACGCTGATGCGGTCCAGCTCTTCATAGCCGTCGGGTGGCGGCACCGAAGAGGCAGCACAATGAGAGTGCTCTCCAACTAAGTAGTAAACTAAAGGACTTATTAAGCTCACCCTGCACCGCCGTACCGACTGGCGCTGCTGGTTTTGTGTGAGCTGGCGAACTCGGACGGCCCGGTGAGTGGGTCGGTTCTGGGTGAACGGATTGGGGCCAGCTTGCCCTTTCTGCCCCAGGTCATGGCCCCCATGATCCAGGCCGAATGGGTGCGCTCAGAGCGTGGTCCGGGTGGGGGATATCGCTTGACAGAGAGCGTTGCCCGAGCCCGGCTCATGGATGTGATCGAGGCTATCGAAGGCCCGGCCGAGACCGGACGCTGCGTGATGCGGGATGCTCCCTGCCCCGGTGATCCGTCGTGTCCGATCCATGGGGCCTGGATGCAAGCTCGCCAGGTCCTGGTCGAGAACTTTGAACGTATTCCGGCATTCATAGTCGAGGAAGGAAAAACGAAATGACCCAAACCACGAGGCCTCCAAGGCGGACCAGAGGTCCCGAGCCTGCTCCTCCGTCGCACCCACACTTCCCCTTGGCCACCCTGGTGGCACTGGGAGTAGTAGGAATGCTGGTGGCAATTGGCCTCGCGATCGTGTCTTTGACGATCACCGCCAGCCGCAACTCGGTCGATGACGTTCTGGTGGCCGGCAAGGTCGACACCTATCTCGCCATTGCCGGGGTTGGGACCGTGACGGGTAATGTGCTCCCCGAGATCGTCCCCAAGGGCCAGCTGTCACCGGTTCCTGCCGGTGAGGTCAATGTGGCCATCGCCCCAATAATGCCGCCACCGTCGGGTAGGACCACGCCGGCTTTGGTCGACGTCCATTTCGAAGTGGTCGAAGGGCTGTCGACGATCGATCCTGTCTCTGGTGTCGAGTTCGAGACATGGGGCTACCGACTGGTCGACGGCGACGATGGTGTGGTGGTCGGCACGCCCGGCCCGGTCATCCGGGCCCGGGTCGGAGATGTTCTGCGTTTTACCATCACCAACCCTTCTACCAGCCACAACCCTCACAATGTCGACTTTCACGCCGTGACCGGCCAGGGTGGGGGCGCCCAAGCCACCACGGTGGCACCGGGTGAAACCAAGACCATCGAGGCCCGACTGCTCTACCCGGGGTTCTTCATGTATCACTGCGCCTACGGCGACATCCCGGCTCACATCTCGCATGGAATGTTCGGAGGAATATTGGTCGATCCGGAGACGCCACTGCCCGAGGTCGCCCACGAGTGGTACATGGTGCAGTCCGAGTACTACACGGCGAGTACCGAACCGGGAGTGGTCGAGTTCGATCGCGAAGCCGTCACCGCCGAGCATCCAAGCTTCGTAGTGTTCAACGGCGCCCGCGGGTCTCTCACCGGCGACAACGCACTTCAGATGGCGGTGGGAGAGAGGGCCCGGATCTACTTCGTCAACGCCGGTCTCAGCCTCGACTCCAATTTCCATCCGATCGGATCTCATTGGGACGTGGTCTATCCAGAGGCAGCGCTGCTCAACGCACCGCTGCGAGGCTCTCAAACGACGTTGGTCCCAGCCGGGGGCGGCACTGTGGTCGAACTAATCGGCCAGGTTCCGTCGACCATCGTCCTGGTGGACCATGCGCTCGCCAGGGCCGTCGACAAGGGCGCCATCGGCCAGATCGCCGTCACCGGGGCCGCCAACCCTGAGATCTTCGAGGATGTCACCGGTGGTGGCGTGAGCACTATAGATACTGCAGCAGGTCAAAAGGGCCCAGTCGAAGAAGTGTCGATCGTGGCAGGCAACACCCAACCCATGGACGCCGCTGACGAGTTCGCCGAAACCGAAGATCCCGCCGACTACTCGGTCAACGTGCTGACGGTCAAGGTGGATACGATGGTCACCTGGACCAACGACGACGAGCAGATGCACACTGTCAGCGCGGTCGATGGTTCCTTCGACTCCGGCTTCCTCAAGACCGGGGACACCTTCACCTACACGTTCACCCAGCCTGGCGAGTTCGAGTACTTCTGCCTGCCACACCCGTGGATGAAGGCCAAGGTGATTGTCGAGCCGTGACTTTCGAAACAATTGGTGAGGGCGCCCGGGTCCTATTCCCGAGCGCCCTTGCGGGACCATAAGCACCGCTAATGGCCGTGGTTCTGGTGTCCCTGATGGTGTGAGGTGTGGTCGACCGATTTGGAGGTTCGTCACGACACCGTATCCCAGCCTTGCATCCCTTGCCCGCACTAATGCTGGGCGCGTTCCACAGTGGAGATGCTCCGTCGGCAACTCGACGAGGCACGATCATCCGCCCGTTCTGACCCCCTGCTGGTATCTCGGTCCCGTCGTCACTCTCCTCGCTATAGGAACGCATTCGTTATTGGGGAGGCAGCGACACGCTGATCGCGACGTCAGCTCCGGATCCGCACCATGCCCGGGTCGTAGAGCGGTCTGATCGAAGGTGTGGCCGGGTACCGGCCGCCGGCGATCTCGACCTCCCACTCGCCGCCGTCGAGGTAGCCCTGGGTGACCGGTTCACCCGCCTCGATCATGGCCAGACCCACCGCTCCGCCTAGGGTGAATCCGTAGGAGGCGGCCCGGATATAGCCCACTGGACGGTGGTTGCGATGTACGACCTCGGCGTGGAACATGAGAGGCTGGGGGTCCTCAACCAGGATCTGGACCAAGCGGCGCGTGAGCGGCCCCGCTGACTTCCGGGCCGCCACGGCGTCGCGGCCGATGAACCCTCCCGTGCCGGGGTTCCCCGCATCCGGCTCCACGACGTTCGCCACACTCACGGGACCCTGCTCATCAAAGCCGGCGTACCCGTCAAGGTGGTGTCGTAGCGGTTGGGTCACGGGAACCCGGCGTTCACCATCGACACCTACCAACACGTGCTTCCCGGCATGCAGGCCGAAGCAGCCCGTATCTTCGAGCAGCTCATCAACGAGGGGAGACCGAGAGACGCCGGTAGAAGATCCGGTAGAAGAACCGCGTAACACGGTAGAAGCCCTGGCCGGCATTCCGCTGGCCAGGGCTTTTGGTAGCGGGG
>CAZRID010000269.1:0-4750 GCA_964600055.1 uncultured Acidimicrobiaceae bacterium | reverse complement strand
ACTCGACAAGCTGGTGGACCAGCACCTTCATCCGGATGCCTTCTTGTCGGGCGAGGCGGTGAGGTCCACGGCACGGGTGTGTGGCCCGAAGGAATCATGCACGGGAGGGCCTATGGCAGTCATCGACGAAGTGAAGATCGTGCTCCGCGATGCGCTGGAGCTGGGCGACAGAGCTGACAGCTTTGACATGTCAACCGCCCTGTTCGAGAGCCTCGTCGAGTTTGATTCCATGGCGGTCGTAAACGTTGTAGTGGCGCTCGAAGACCACTTCGGATTCATCATCGAGGACCACGAGATCGACGGCGAGATCTTCGAAACGGTGGGAAGTCTCACAAACTTCGTCCAGTCTAAGCTGGGAGACTGAGCGTCTCTCCTGCTCCAGCTGTCTTGTCAGCGGCACGGAATCAGCCACCGGCGCCAGGCACAGCGAGGTGGTCGTAGCCGACCCGGATTGGAACCGGTTCCGCATTGCCCCGCTTTCGGATCGGGGGTCAGATCCGACCGGCGTGCGCCCACCGACCAGGGGGTCGCTACTGGCGTCTCGCCATGACGATCGCGATCAACCGGAGAAGCTCGATGTAGAGCCAGACGATGGTGACCATGAGCCCGAACGCGGCGAACTACGAGAATCCCTTGGGGGCTCCCGTGGCGATTCCGTGCTCGATCACCTGGAAATCGAGGAGCAGGTTCAAGGCGGCGACTATGACGACGAGGATGCTGAAGACCAGTGCGCCGGTCCCGACGCCGGTCATCAGCGGCACGTCCACGTTGAACAGCGAGAGCAACCAGGTGAGCAGGTAGAAGAGACCGATCCCGACTGTGGCCACGATGATCACGGATCGGACTCGCTGGGTGACTTTGACTATGCGCAGGGCGTAGAGGATCAGCATCGAGAGGAACGTGGCAACGGTCGCCGACAGAGCGAGGAACACCACTCCGTCGTAGAACGTCTCGTAGACCTTCGAGATCGATCCGACCAGGGCACCCTGGCCCCAGTGAATAGACGATCCCCGTCAGTGGTGCCAGCGCCGGTCTGGACACCGTGAGCAGGACGAGCGCAAGAAGCACCACAACGAACAGCCAGTACCACCGCTGCACGGCAACGGCATTGGCCCACCCGAACACCGCGCCGCCCACCACAAGGAGCAGGAGGAAGAAAGTTGCGGCCACCACCGAGCCGATGGTCATCCGGCTTCCGGTGGTCGTGGTTGGGGCGGGTGCCGTCGACAGGGCGGCATCCGCAGCCGCCGGCTCGCCGAATTGCTTGGTCAGGACAGGGTTGGGCATCCGGCCAGCATATTGAGTTAAAGATTGCCGGCGTTTCCGGTGATCACCCGGGTGGTGCCAGCACCACGTTCACGACGTGTGCAATCCCGTTGCTTCCCGGCACGTTGGTGACCGTCACGGTCGACGACCCGTTGAGCACGATCTGCCCCTGATCGACCGACACCGCGATATCGGATCCTTGTGCTGTGGTCACTGCGCTCACATCTCCCAACTCGAACCCGTTGAGGTCGTCTTCGACGACGTGATAGAGCAGGATCGCCTGGAGCGCCTCCGGATCGGTCGGCAGAGGCTCTGCGAGCTGCGAGAAGGCCTCGTCTGTGGGGGCAAAGAGGGTCAGTGGCCCGGGCCCGGACAGGGTTTCGGTGAGACCTGCCGTCTCGATGGCAGCGAGCAGTTGGCTGAACTGGCCTGCTTCGGCGAGAGCATCGAGGATCCCGCCAGAAACCGATGCCACCGTCGTCGTGGGCGCCACCGTCGTTGTCGTCGCCTCAGTCGTCGTCGGCTCGGCTCCGGCGGTGGTGGTCGTTGCAGTGGGTGGTGTAGTGATGGCACCCGGCTCCCCCCGCCGCTCTAAGCAGGGTGTTCCGTAATCTGCTGGCCAATGCGATCCGCCACAGCCCGGAGTCAGGAGGGATCAGGATTGTCCTCACTCAGAACGGTTCGCACGCCGAAACGGCCGTGGTCGATCAGGGGCCGGGTTTCCCAGATCACCTCAGAGTTCGGGCCTTCGAGCGGTTTGTTCGAGCCGACGACTCCCGTAACCGAGAATCGGGAGGCTCCGGCCTTGGCCTGGCCATCGCCAAGGGGATAGTCGAGGCCCACGGCGGAACTATCAGCATTGAGGACGGGCCCGGGGGCCGGGTCCGGTTCTCGGTGCCGCTCGGGTAGAGGGATTCATCCTGCCTGCGGTGTCGACGCACTTTGGACGAGGTTCGAGGATTGACAGGGGCGTCGATACGCTGGGCGACGTGAGCCGACCCTTCGACAGCCTCCGGAAGCTTCCGGCCGTGGGCGTCCTCGCAGAGCGTCAGATGGGTGGCTTTCTGGCGATCGCGGCACTGGTGGGGGTGGGGGTCGGTGTCGGTGCCGCGGCACTGGTCACTCTCGTCGAGTGGATGCAGGAGTTCCTCCTGCCATTCGCCATCGACGAGGGGCGGGCCTGGATATTCCTCACAGTTCCCACGGGCTTCGTCATCGCCTGGCTTCTCGCCAAGCGGTTGGCTCCCGAGGTGGCAGGGGACGGCGTCCCTCAAGCGGTGGCTGCTATGGAGGTTCAAGGGGGTCGGATGAGGGCGCGGATCATCCCTCTCAAGATTCTGGCCACCGCGATGACAGTGGGTGGCGGTGGTTCGGCGGGTCGGGAGGGCCCGATAGTCCAAATCGGCGCTGCCATCGGGTCGGTCGTCTCAAAACGCTTCAATCTCGGGGAGGACCAGATCCGCTCGCTGGTTGCCGCCGGCGCCGGTGCCGGGATCGGAGCGACGTTCAACGCTCCGATCGCTGGGATGCTCTTCGCCCTCGAAGTGATCCTCTTTTCATTCGCCGTACGGCACATGTCGGCGATCGTCATCGCCTCGGTGACTGCTGCGGTCACCACCCAGTCTCTGGTTGGTGACGAGCTGGCGATCAGGGCCGGGGTGTATGAGCTCGGTGATCCCCGGGAGCTGTTGCTGTATGCCGGACTGGCGGTGGTGGTGGTTGCGGTCGGAATCCTCTTCCTCCGCCTGTTAGGGGGTCTTGAGCGCTTTGTCAGACCCCGGGAGGCCTCTTTGGGCCTGCTGCGTCCCGTGCTTGCCGGCCTTCTCGTGGCCGGATTGGTCTTTGTGGAGCCGGGCGTGTTTGGGACCGGGCAAGCTGTCACCAACAGACTGCTCGCGGGAGAAGTTTCCGAGGTCTGGTGGGTATTGATCCTGCTCGCTTTGGCGAAGGTGGGTGCCACTGCTCTCACCCTGTCCTCGGGGGCATCCGGTGGGGCATTCATGCCCTCGTTGTTCACTGGCGCTGCGGTGGGCACCGGTTTCGCCCTCCTGATGGAGCCGGTTTGGGGTATCTCCAGTCTCAACTCCGGCGCTTTTGCCGTGGTCGGCATGGCGGCGATGTTTGCCGTGGTCGGAAGGGCGCCCTTGACTGCGATCCTCCTTGTCTTCGAGGTCACCGGGGCCCGGGATTATCAGCTGATCCTCCCCTTGATGCTGACCGCCACCCTGGCGACCTTCCTCGCCGAGCGATTCCACCCCGACTCGGTCTACTCCATGGCGCTCAAGAGCATGGGTATCAACGTCCGCCGAACCGGAGAGGTGGATGTCCTCGACACGATCGACGTGAGCGCGGTCATGACGCCTCCGGCGGTGATCGCCGCGCCGGATGACGATTTGGGCGAACTCGGGCTGCGACTTCATAAGCACCAATCGCATGGCGCCCCGGTTGTGGAGAATGGACGGCTGGTCGGGATCGTCACTATCTCTGATATCGCAAGATCGGGGAGCGCCGAGAGTGGTCGACGTGTCGGCGAGGCCATGACCCCTCGCCCGGCGACCGTCACTCCCACAACACGAGTCTCCCGCGCCCTGGAGCGGATGGCAGCCCTCGGGGTGGGAAGGTTCCCGGTTGTAGCTGAGGATGACCCCGACAAGTTGATGGGGATGTTCAGGAGGGAGGATGCGGTTCGTGCCTATCACGAGGCGCTCACCGCCGCGACCGACGTCGAGCTGCACCGGGCCCGCCTCGCTCAACGGACAGCCGCCGGAGCCGGGTACTACGACTTCCGGGTGCCCCCGAGATCGATCGCCGACGGGCGTGCGATACGTGAGGTTTCCTGGCCGGAAGGGTCCACATTGGTTTCGATCCGCAGGGAACGAGATGTCATGGTCCCCAGCGGTGACACTGTTCTCCTTAGGGGAGACTTGATTACTGCCTTCGGCACTCCAACGTCCAAGGAGCGAATGATCCAGCGTCTCAACGCAGGAGCAGACGAGGCGACCGCTGAGATTTCACTTGCGGAAATACAGGCCGAAGGAACAAGCCACGACGGCGAAGACGCAGTCGGAGACGGTTAGCGGCGTCCGTGCACATCACGGCGATCTGATGCCGCTGGTCGTTGGGCGAGTCTCTTCTTGGGCGCCGACGAATAACGTCGGCGCCTATCCGCTGGACTGGTCCGTTGCGGCCCCGGCTAAGTCGATGCCACTCCGAGCGGCTGCGTGTCGTAGCTGATGGAGAACGGAGAATCAGACGCTGTAAGAGCGCGGTGCGGAGAGCCGGCTCCGGCGGGGTGTCACGACGGAAGCGCCCGTAATGCTTGGCCATTTGGTCTCCGCCCGCCCTGTCCGGTCACAGCGTCTGATATGGCTTAGCATGCTCTGTATCGGCTGGTCTTCGCCGGAAACCCCTGCGATACTTGGCGATTCACGCGCCCGTAGCTCAATTGGATAGAGCGTCTGACTACGGATCAGGAGGTTGGGTG